>JBDRFR010000047.1:0-4535 GCA_043818675.1 Nanobdellota archaeon | reverse complement strand
GAGGCTCTACCTTTTAATCATGCGCGATTCATAGACCATGTTACGCTTTCATCTGACGATTGGAAAAAGGCTACAGACAAAGGCTACCCTTATGGCTTAATAGCTCTTTGCGGAATCTTTAAAGTTACTTTTTTTAAACAGCTAATGCTTTTAGATAAATACAAACTTCCATTATTTTTAACAACTAATTTTTATAGATTTGCGACTGTATTAAATAAAATTGGAATATCTTTCAATCAAAGGAAGGCCTTTAATACAGTTAATAAATTACTATTCCATAAGTTACGAAGATATTCTAAAGAGACTCCTTTTGATTTGGAAAAAGATCGATCAAGAACTGAGATCCTGCCTTTAAAAGTTGCTTGGCCAAAAAAAGAACTGTTTGCTTGTATTGATGATGAACTAAAATGCGATGGTGTGTCTGGTTACCAGTTAATAAAGCGCGGTCTATACCCAAAACCCTCAACGCCTCAAAGCAAACTTTTAAAAACCTCTGAAATCAATGAGATTTTTGAAAAAAATAATGACTATGAAATCACAAATCTTAATTTGCTAAAAGATAATTCTTATAATAAAGTCTTTTATGAGGACGCTGTGAGAATTGAAGTTCCGATGAAGCAAACAGTTGTAGTTTTGAGCGGTAAAATCTCTGTTAAAAACTTAGTTGGTGAAGTAGTCTTATATAACGGTCAAGCATCAACATTCTATACTCATATCCACCATGAAATAACTGCTCTGGAAGACGCTCACATAATTTTAATTTCACCTTCAACTTTAAATAAAAAGATAGAACATATTTCACAAACTATATCTATGCTTAATGAAAATACGAACACAATTTTAAGTGAAATCAACAAAGTTCTATCAGGTATTGATGAAGCTCAAATTGAGCCACTCATTTCAGCAATTATTAAAGCAAAAAAGATTGTAACAGTTGGCGCAGGAAGAGTTGGTCTAGCAACAAAAGCCTTTACCCAAAGACTGGGTCATTTCGGCTTAGAGGCTTATCATCTTGGAGACTCGACAGTGCCACACATTGGTGAAGGAGATTTACTTCTTGCTTGCTCAGGTTCTGGAGAAACTCAAACTGTTTTTGATATTGTTGATATAGCGAAAAAAAATAATGCAAAGATTGCTTTGTTAACTGGAAACAAAGATTCTCGCATTGGCAATCTTGCAGATGTAATAGTAGAAGTTAAAGCACCTTCAAAAACAAAGGCTGTAGAAGGTTTAATTTCCATACAACCAATGACAACATTAAACGAACAATGTCTTTACATATTCTTTGATAGCCTTGTGCTTAGCTTAATGGATAAATTAAATGAATCTCATGAGACAATGTGGGGCAGACATTCAAACTTAGAATAATTTGAAATATTCATGGAATCTGTAAATAAAACCCCTTACAAGCTAACCGCTTCGTTGATATGCGCGGATATACTCAACCTCAAGTCTGAGATTGAATTGCTCGATAAGGGCGGAATTGATTACATTCACTTTGACGTAATGGACGGTGATTTTGTGCCACGCCTAGGGCTTCACCCAGAAGTGTTAAAGATGACAAAGTCTTTAACAAATATTCCTGTGGATGTTCATATGATGATTAATTCGCCTGAATTGTTCATCCCCGCTTTTGCAAAAGCGGGCGCTGATATAATTTGTCCGCACGCCGAATCTACACAGCATTTACATCGGGTTATAAAATTGATTAAGGATCAGGGAGTACGTGCCGGCGTGGCGCTGAATCCGGGAACGCCTCTTTGCGTACTAGATCATATTCTGGAAGATATCGAGCTGGTAGTTTTGATGGCGATCAATCCCGGGATTGTAGGCCATAAATTAATCCCTGGGATGCTTAAAAAAATCGTGCAACTTAAGGAGATGCTTAAAGACCATCCAAATATTTTAATTGAGATCGATGGCGGAGTTTCCCCAGAAAGTTCAGCTGAAATGATAAAACTAGGTGCTGATATGTTGGTCTGCGGAACTTCAACAATATTTAAACCTAATATCCCAGTTGATGAAAAAATAAATGAATTTAAGGCAATGCTTGATCAAGAACTCAGGCGTTCAACTCAGCATGATGAATTATAAAGTTTTAATTACCACTTCTGGCATAGGCCAGCGCTTAGGTAAGCTAACTAAATACACTAATAAGGCGCTGGTACGAATAGGTAAAAAACCTGCCATCTCTTATATAGTTGAAAAATATCCAAAAGATACAAACTTTGTAATAACACTTGGATATTTCGGTGATCAGGTAAAAGATTTTCTTTCATTAGCATATCCAGATAGAAACTTTGAATTTATTCAAGTTGGAAAATTCGATGGTGAAGGCTCGAGTTTAGGATACTCAATGCTACAAGCAAAAGACGCACTTCAGTGCCCTTTTATTTATCACGCCTCTGATACGATCATTGACGCAGTCCCTCCCCTTCCAGATAAAAACTGGATCGGAGTTTTTAAAGGTAATGATTCTTCGCAATATGCAACATGGAAAATTGTAGGAAATGATAATCTCATCTTTAATGACAAGGGTGCAATAGATTTTGATTATATCCATATTGGGCTTGTTGGTATTAATGACTACGAAAAATATTGGTCAACATTAGAAAATCTCTACAATGAAAATCCAAATAATAGCGCTTTAAATGATTGCGACACAATTGTAGAGATGATTAAAACAAACAGCATCTTTGGCATAACTAAATTTCCAGTTTGGCAAGATATAGGAAACACAGCAGCGCTACAGCATGCTAGAGAAACTGCGCCTGATGCTTTTCAAAACTTAGATAAACTAAAAGAAGACATCTTTCTATTTGAAAACTTTGTCATTAAGTTTTTCTATGATGAGAAAACGATAAAGAAACGCGTTGAGCGCGCCAATATTTTGAGTGGGCTTGTTCCAGAAATGCAGGGTCTGACAAAAAACTTTTATCGGTACGAATATGTAAAAGGCAACCTATATGCAGACATCGCTAATCCGGATGATTTTTCAAACTTTCTAAATTGGGCAAAAGAAAATCTATGGACTAAAACTGAAGGCGTTTCTGATGAAGAATTCAAAAAGGCGTCTCTTCATTTTTACAAAGACAAAACAGAAGAGCGGATTAACAAATTTCTTGATGAAAATTCAATAAAAGATGAAAAACAAATTATAAATGGACTAGAAGTTCTTGCGGTTTCCGATCTTCTTAAACTAATTGATTTTGACTGGCTCTCCGATGCATCACAATACAGAATACATGGTGATTTCATATTGGATAACATTATTAAAACCGCTGACAGCTATTGTTTAATTGATTGGCGACAAGACTTTGGAGGTTTGCTTAAGTCTGGCGACATCTATTATGACTTAGCAAAACTCAATCACAACCTTACAGTTAATCACGACATTATACACAAAGATCTATTCACTATTAACGTGAAAGAGGATGGAAGTGTTGAATGTGACATACTTGTAAAAAGCACGCTTCGTGACTGTCACAAAGTCTTATTTAACTTTCTAAAAAAAGAAGGATTTGATAAAAAGAAAGTATCAATGTTAACAGCATTAATTTGGATTAACATGTCTCCCCTACATCACCATCCATTTAATATATTCTTGTTTTACTTTGGTAAGTACCACTTGTACCGAGCTATCAAAGATACAGACTAATAAAAAAACGCTTCCTTAGAATGGGAAGCGCTTTGCTTTTACGAATGTAGAATCAATAGATCGAGTGAGAGTATTTCCCTGGCGTTGAATCCGGAAACATATTAGGCTCGCCTGCTATCGCTTTAAGAGCGAAAAACAGGAAGCTCCAATAGTTGAATGTACTGTCTTGCCCGAACCTACCCACTAGTTCAGACAGTGTAAACCAACCGACCTTCTCGACTTCTCCGTCTGTTTTGAGATGTCTTGTAACCTTGGTCACATCTGACGCGAACAAATCTAGGACATATGGAATACCTGGCTCAGCTTGAACATCTGTAATGGTCAGCTCAAACGATTTACCTTCTATCAATGCAGATGACCTGAAGAGCTCGGACCCAAATCTGCCAACATGCATGACCCTTGAATGCGGTAGCTCCATACCGATTTCTTCGCGTACTTCGCGAACGGCTGCGAAAAGAACATTTTTATCAGTGGCCTTGATAAAACCGCCGTGATGAATTTGGCAGAAATTCTTGACCGCTCCTCGCAACCTTTTTGTAACCAAATATTCTCTAACTGCTCCGTCTCTCGGCTCACGCCATCGATAAAGAACTGTTGCTACTACAGCATCCACGATTGGATCACTCCAATTTAACATCCTCTCTAGCTGCGCAGACAGTTTTACATCCCCGTGCATTTCATCCTCCTTTTTATGTACTAAAATGCGCTGCGACGTTACCATTACTAACCCCCTATGTCAATCATTGAACTGTAATAAAATAAATGCTAAGGTTCTGAAATAAAATATCGAATCTATGAATAAGCCAATAAAAAATTTCATTTTAGACGTAGACGGCGTTTTAACGGACGGATCCTATTATTACACTACTGAAGGAAA
>JBDRFR010000046.1:0-5081 GCA_043818675.1 Nanobdellota archaeon | reverse complement strand
AAAGACATCATCGTCTTTAATAAGAGTTTCATATATTTTATTGGAGCTCAAAAGCTGAGCTTGATGTTCATCTATTTTTCTAAAAACCATCCAGAATCACCTCTTATAAATTATACATTTATTGACGATAAACTACTATTTCTATCTTTCGTTTTCGACGAGAAGGGAAGGTTAGATTGTTAAGAAATTGGGGGGGCTTTTTCAAAGCGTTCCTATATCGTTTAACACCAATGTATTTAAAAATGTGATTCTTTTTGGTACTGTCAACTTTTATGTGTTGGAGCGATATTGTTCAAATATGCTTTATATACCCGACAAGCCTTACTCACTTAAGTTGACAATGCCTTCTTTTTTAAATTCTATCTCTCCCTGAAAATAGACACCCTGCTTAAGTTGAACAGGCCTCCATTTATCCAAAACCAAACTTGCGCTTAGCCAACCTGATAGTTCTTGTGGGTTACCAATTGTTGCAGATAGCGCTATTATCTGAATTTTTTTTAGTACTTGCCTTAAAATTGTAATTAATATTTCTAAAGTGGGGCCACGATGTACATCATTCAATAAATGAATTTCATCAATTACAACAGTGTTGATATCTGTTAACCAGGGCGTGTGGTGGCGGATCAGTGAATCTAATTTCTCTGCTGTGCAGATGATTAGGTCATAATCATCCAGGTAAGGATCTTTGGAGTCAAGGTTTCCTATTGATAAAGCTATCCTTATCAACTTGGCATAACGATTTTTAAAATCCTTAAATTTCTCTGAAGCAAGAGCTTTCAAAGGCACAATGTAAATTGCTTTACCGCCTGTTTCCAGAATGTTTTTAATGATCGCTAATTCGGCAATAAGGGTTTTACCAGAGGCGGTAGGTGTGCAGATAAGCAAATTGTTGCCATTCAATAGGCCGGCTTTCACAGCCTTAGACTGTGCAGGACGCAGATTAGTAATATCACGCTTCAGTATATCCAGAAGATGGGAAGGGATTTGTGATTTTAGATCGGAAAGCAACATTATAGGATAGCATACTGTTTATCTTTAATTATTTTTTTGTTTTGGTATCGCCCGAAACATTTTTAAACAATTAATTAATCCATTAAATTTTAAGGGCCCATGGTCTAGTGGCTATGACAACACCCTTACAAGGTGTTGATCCCCGGTTCGAGTTTGAAAATGGAAAATTCGTTTTATCGAAAGTCCGGGTGGGCCCACCAGGCGCCGGTGATCTAATGGCTACGGTCTGCAAAGATCGCCATAAATGATAGGACGTTGCCAACGTTCTTACCCGGGTTCAAGTCCCGGCCGGCGCATTGTTTATATAAAACAAAACGAGGAGCAAAAAAATGAGACAAGAGAATGGTAGAAGTGGAGGCCGAGGCGGTTTCAACAAAAGGAGTGACGGAGGAGGCTTTAATAGAGGAGGAAGCCGTGACGGAGGAAGCTTTAATAGAGGAGGAAGCCGTGACGGAGGCGGATTTAACAGCGGAGGCGGATTTAATAGAGGAGGAGGTTTTAACAGAGGACCAAGGGAGATGCATAAAGCAACTTGCGCAGAATGCAATGTAGAATGTGAAGTTCCCTTTAAACCAACGGAAGGCAAACCAGTATACTGCCGAGACTGTTTTCAGAAACGTAGACAGTAATTACAGCTATCAAACTGCTTTATATATTTCTTTTTTATTTTATATATAGAAAAAGCTATGCCCAAAACTTGTTTTTACATCTGCGGCCGCTTCCTTTTCAAAACTTTTATAAACCAAATAAATTTTCTGTGATATGGTATCGGGCCCATAGCTCAGTCTGGTTAGAGCGCCGAGTTTAAAAGCGATTGCTTTTAGATGCGTAAGTCTTATATGACGTTTGTGGATTATTCCATAAATGCTCTAAGCCAGCCGGAGGTCTGGAGTTCAAATCTCTATGGGCCCACCTTTTAATTGACAAACAGAGGATATATATTAACGATTATTTGAAGACATGCGATAACTTTGGATGCAAGATATCAGATTTCCTCTACAGCAAAGAAAGCGCTTAGATCAATTATCTACCAAAGCTGAGGATATGACACATTTAAAAAAGTTAACTTTTTAAATAAAACAGCTTTTCTTTTCATACGCGCCCCCATAGTGTAGCCCGGCCAATCATTCTGCCTTTTCGAGGCAGGGACGTGGGTTCGAATCCCGCTGGGGGCATACCTTCTTTTATACGGTTATGGGGATTTTTTTTATAGGTAGATACACAAAGCCTTACGCCCTGATTCCATCAATTCGCCATCTCTTTTGTTCCCAAGGTTATTGGTCTATCAGCACCCAATCTCCCACGAATAGAAAGAGTTTTTTCACCGGGTGAAATTACTCCGTTAATCATCGTTAAGCATTTCATTCCCCTGAAATGCCTCGAAGAATTTGAATAAAAACTATTATTATAATCAGATTTCAAAGGAACAGTATAATAAATTATGTGTACCAAATAATTTTATAAACTAGAAAAGACTCCCTTCTTGTATGGTAGATTTATACATTATCCAAACATGTCATGCAACAGATAATATTGAAGTTTTTACTGAAAATCAGTTAGAAGTCTTAGACGCGATAATCCTGCGCCAAATATTTTTATCAATGGTTGGATCAAGTGTCAAGGAAGCTGCATATTTTTCAGATGGATATACCAAAGAAGAAGTATTTGTCATCAACCAATTAATTTATAATCTGATCCAGTTAGGTGATAAAGCCAATCAAAAAATTCAAGAGGACAAGATTTTAGAGGCATCAAATAACAGATTGGTTAATGCATATGAGCTGTTTACATTAGAAACACTCGTATAACTAAATAAGGATGGCCATACTATAATGGCCCAAATTACGGATATTGGAGATGATAATTATCTTCTTCCCCGCATTTATCACGAAGCTGAATGTGGAAATCCAAAGTATGCACCAATACTAAAACAACATTCATCAGACATAGCATTTAAATTAACAAAACTAAAAATGAAAATTTCCGATAGGGATGAATTTGTAATTTATCAGAATGTAAAAAAAAGAGCAAAAGATGTCAATATACTTTATTTAGGCGGTTTTCATGATATTAGTAAGTTTGAAAATGACCCATTTTTTGAAACTTTTTCTGTGCGAGCTTGAGTTCAAGATGGAAAGAATATCTGGACAGGTAAAATGCCAGCGAAGTATTTACCTTATTTTAATCATGTTGCCAAAAGTGATACATTAAACTATCCAGTTCTTAATAATATTCAGGCAATTTCTCAATAGATTTTTAATCTCCGATAAATGTTCCCTTGTTTAAGAAGAATATGTGTATTCCCGCTGGAGGCATTCTTTTCTATCGCTGGTTTGCTTGACTAAGTCAACCATAATCCATTTCATTAATCTATAGGATTAATAGTTTTTCACGTATTTTTTAACATTGTGCCAAAAAAATAAAGCTATACCAAAAATTTGTGATGACAATGATCTTATTCTAAGTTGCTGCAATCTACGGCAAATATTACCATTAATGCATTACAAAATAAGGTAAATTTTTAAACGAAAAATAAAATCTGTGATAGTCAAAATGAAGATTAGCATAGTTGAAGCCCGACCTACTAAAAAACACCTACGCTACATGGCTCTTGATAGAGAGATCAATAGGACCGACGGGTATCTTGTCAAAAAGGGAATGTGGGAGATAATGCAAAGACAACAGATAGTGTTTGATTTTTTTTCACATTTAGAACAAGAATATGACCAACAATCAAGCCGAGTAGAGGTGTTTGAAGGAGGGAGTGGTATAGGAAATGCATTGCATCAACTAAAAACCGGGATAGACAGACCCGAACTTCAGATCAGAGGATTAGAAAAAAAAATAAGAACGACAGGATCAACACTTTCTAAAGAACATCTACAATCAGCAGACAGAGGCAGTGTTGATGAGATGATTGTAGGACCTATAGAAAAGTATGAATTTAAACAGCAATACGATTTTGTATTTGATTTTAATGGCGCTGTTTTTTACTTTCCAGATGAGATAGTACCAGTATATAAAAGGATACTCAAACCAGGAAAAAAAGCATTTCTTAGATTTTTTACAGGGTCTTTTACTTTAAACAGCAAAAAAGATTGGAATTTACTCAAGATCTACACAGAATCTCAAAAGAAGATTCAAAGGTTATTAGATCATAATGGATTTAAGATAATTGACTATGATGGTGACAGATTTTTTAATAGTGATTATCTTGTTGAACATTAGTGTGTAAGAATAATCAAATACATATTAATCAAAGTTGGCCCTGATATATAATTTACCTTAATCAGATAAACCGGTCACAAACCAATTGGACGTGCTGCCATATTTTTCCCATGCACCTTTTTAGTGGGCTTGACGAGCAAAGCGAGGAAACGCACGAAGGTGTCGACTGACTGTTCAGTCGTTCGATTCCCGCCGGGGCCATACTTCTTCCTTGATACTATATCCAAATATTAATTAAAAGCATCGCCTTCCAAAAATTATTTATAGTTATAACAGAATTATCAGAGTTAATGAACTTGATTATTACTTTGATATCACTTCTGTTAATTACTTATTTATTCACTTTTTTTGCAGAGAAAATTAAAATTTCCTCTGCTGTTGCTTTGATCCTCTCAGGTCTATTGCTTAGCTCTGTTTTTTTAAAAGAACTTTTTATAGGACCAAACACCGGCTTTATTTTTAACCTGGGAGATATTGCACTAATTTGTTTGATGTTTTTGGCAGGTTTTGAAAGTGCCTGGAAAATTCTTTACAAAGAACGAAAAGAAGCAGCCATAATATCTACATTTTCAGCAATAACACCCTTTTTGCTAGGATTTGTTATGATGAAGATGCTGCACTTCTCCACGCTTGTTTCATCTATTGTCGGCATATGCATGAGCATAACCGCAGAAGCGACCACTGCCGATATTTTATTAAACATGAAATAAGGGGTTCCAGCGACCCCTTATAATCCCCAGCAACCTTCCGCCTCTCTACTCGGCAACTCTTGTGGAGTTGCCGTATCTTGTTCGGCGGTAAATTTACATAATTTACTTTGCCTATCATCTATTACTTTTACA
>JBDRFR010000045.1:0-2011 GCA_043818675.1 Nanobdellota archaeon | reverse complement strand
GTTGGTTTTTGCGTTCCCGGTATTATTCCGTAATGCTCACCATCTTTCATGGCTGTCTTCATTAGAGATTGTATCATCTGGATTTGTTCTAAAACCTCTCTCGGTGTTACCCCAGAATGACTTATGCTGCTATTATATTTTTCTACTGCTTCCATTTTATCCTCTATTTAATTTGTAAGTTTTGCTTTTTCTTAATAAAAATACCTTCCGGTATTGGTAAATTGTCTTTAATCCGTTTTTTAACTTCTGTTTTTTTAAGTTTGTATTCGATCTCAATCAAATCGGGATAATTCACAGCTATTTTTGATAAATCCAAAAACTCTGACGTTTCAACTGCTTCGGATTTACGCCAACTGATTTTGTAGTCTGGCGTTTCAATAGTCACGCCTTCGGGCACTATTTTTGTCAGAATGTTTTTAAGTGATTCAACTGTTCTTTTATAATTTTTAGCTAAATCAAGTTTCCTTTTAGCCTCAATTATTATTGGATCGTTCTCAATATGATTAACAAATGCAGCATAATCAAAATAACTTAATGCTATGTCATTTGTTAATTGGTCTTTTGTTAAATCTAAAGCAGTGAGTTCTTCCATAACAGAGTCGGCTATTTCACCGGTTTCTTCATCCACGTTTTTTAGAATTAGTCTTGTAATCTCATTGTTTACTTTGTAAAGCGTGCCCCTATATTTTTGTAATTCACTCATTTCTGCACCTTCCCTTCGCCTAAACATTCTTCGCACTTAATCCAAGTCTCATTAATATCAGTTGATTTTGCTGTTTCGCGTACATCACCAGCACCAGCGCAACCTGGACAAATCTCTAACTCTTCATCAAGCTCAATTAGTGCATTATTTAGCTCTAAACTAACTTCTTTTAGCATTATTTTTAATCGCTTGTTATCATTGGCAAGATGTTTGTTCTCTTTTTCTAATTCTTTAATCTGGTTTTTGTATGCGTCAATAACTGCCTCTGGCGCTAGTCCGTTAATTATCGGTCTGAAAATCTCGTTTACTTTTTCGTGTCTCATTTATATCTCCTTTTTTTTAAATTATAGTTATATGCTTATTGCCAGCGTTATGCCCCATTTAAAGACACAACATCGTAGAAACATTCAATGCTTGTATTTTCTGTACCATCAAGAAAATCTTTAATTGACATATCGTAATTTTCAAGCATTTGATGTATATGTTCAATCCGTTTTTTTATTCCATTACGTGTAATATCAAACACCTTACCACGCATTTTAACGCCTTGCTTTCCTTTATAAGTTTGTTGAGCTAACAACAAACCTTTATCCCAAATTATTATACCTTCAATTTGTTCGGGATAGTATTGTATATCATACCAGTCATTTTGTTCCTCAACACCAAAACATTCTGAGGCATAACCGCTATCATCCTGCGCTATCCAAAATTTAACTCTCTGGTTGCAGTTCATTATTGTTCCTCCACTTAAATTATGTTTGGCAATTATAAAGTAACCGACTGCCCATTCATGATTTTATTAAGATATTCCTTGCCTTCATCTGATGCTAAATAATCACTATCCATTACTTCAAATCCTTCCTTCCCTGATTTACGGAGCTTATAACTCCAAGTAGTTTTTCCTTGTCTTACCAATACCAATATTTTTTGGTCTGATAATTTTATATGCCCTAATCCTTGTGCCATTTCATTTTCCTTTTGAATTATGCTTATAGTCAACCCCACGCTTTTAATATCTTCTCAACTGTCTTTTTATTTACGCTCCATCTCGAATATAGTACTTCTTCCTCATGTCCTGTAACTTCCTTAAATGCTTTTTCTACCGCCTCCCTCATCGGACTATCTCCACCAAAAGGCAGTTTAGCATGTTCTGTTTCTCCGATGATACCTACCCAATAGCATTTCCTAATATCGCTAAGCTTAACAACTGGTTTAATGTCATTGCTTACTTTTTGCTTTGTTAAAATTTTCTTTTCCATTTTATTGCTCCGTTAAAAAAAATAAATAAAAAACATACTTATTATTAAA
>JBDRFR010000044.1:0-3243 GCA_043818675.1 Nanobdellota archaeon | reverse complement strand
AAAAAGCAGCTACACCAAGAATTGCTGTTAAAACAGTATGCCAATTGTTAAGTAAAAAATCCATAATATTACTCCTTGTAAATTAGTCTAAACGTTTCCGCCTTAGTTTTCTCTTTTTAGACGGTGTAATTGGTTTAACTTCGTTTGTTTTTGATGGTTCACTTACAGTAATGCGTAATCCTAAAGATTTTCCAATGGCTTCAACACCATCAAGTTCACCATTTATGTAACCCAGCATATTCTGAACCTGGATAGGCGTCATTTGTCGGAGTTCATGTAACATCCACGATGGGATTTTTTCATAACTGATAGGACCTCCCCTACCTTGATATTTTGACTTCGTCAACTGTCCTTTTAATCTTCCACCTTTTGAATCACCTTTTTTATATCCAAATTTTTTACTACTTGTTTTATAAAGACCTTTGTAATTTGGACTCCAATCCATGTCATCTACTCCAATTAATTCATCCCAAGTAGTAAAAGGTCTGCCACGCCAGTCCGTGCCTTTAAGAGTCTCATAAAATATCCGGAAGAATACACTACCTTTGTGTTGAGCAGATGTGATAGGATGAACAACAAATTTTACAGGGTCTCTAAAATGCCCAATTAAAGAAAAATAAGCTCTATTTTCTTTGGCTCCACCTAAAACACGGTAAATAGGAGTAATATCAACATCCATCCATTTAAGATAGCCTTTATCCCAGGCTGTCTTGTAACGCCTTAATACAGCATCCTTGTAATTTTTATCTTCGTCATCTTCGTCCCACAGTGCTAACAATAAATTTGCTGCGATGGTTAGTCCCATTCCCCTTACTACAACCCTACCCCAGAACCTTCGGTATAATCTTGTTTCTTCTTTTGATCCAGCCTTAATAGCTTTTATCATTGATCTGACATTCGATTCTGTCCAATCAGGAGCTAACGCAAGTAGTCTAAAAACATGCTGTGCTGTCGGATCCCTCCCCATCCTGCCAAGATGAAGCCCACCAAAGTCATCATTGGTGAGATTTGCGACTAATTTAGCTCTTTCGTTTGGCTCCATTTCCGGATGATGTTTTAACATTCGTTTATATTCTAATAAAGCAGTATAAACTTTCAAACCTGCACCATACCGTTGGAATAACGACCGTGCCTGCTTTTCCTGGAACAGTATTATCTTTTCTTTTATTGCTTTAGTCGCCGATGTTTTGTCTAATATTTTTGTCAGTCCTGTTTTCTGCCGTGCAAAATTTTCATTCCAGTCTTGAATTTGTCCAATTGTCAATCCATTCCTAACCAACAATTCAACTTCCGGTTGTAATTCTTCTAATGCTTTTAAACCTTTTTTATATGATTTAACAACATTAACATCCTTTAGACTTTCTAATGCACCGCCAAATACAAATGAATTCGTAAATGCAAGGTGATGAAAAAGGCTTGTTTGCAGGATCATCGCCTTAATTGCTGCGTTATATTTAGTTATTTCAGATATGCCTTTTTTAAATCCACTTTCACCCATCAAGGTAGAACTACCTAAAATATTATTAAGATTGTCAGCAATCTTTTTGGGCGCATATATTCGCTTGCGTTTTAAAATAGTACCTTCAGAAGTAATAATAAGGTCTCTGTCTTGTTTTGCCTTTATTTCGGCTTCAGGGTCAGTCTCTAATGTTCCGGAATAGTCCCACCATGTAAAATTTGGATGATTTATTTGGTCATAACCTTGCTGGTTGGCAAAAGAAAATAATTTATTCCCATCCTTGTTTTTTATTTTTATTGCTTCCTGGATGAGTTTTTTATTTTCAACCGTATTGGCGATTTCCACTTTTAATGTTTGAAGATTGTTTGTAGCACCTTCAATTTTCAATTCAAAGCCTCTCGCCCATCCTTCAATAATCGTATCCAACGTTCTGTGTTTTGCGTGTCTGGTAGATGTACCAAATTTTCTAAAAAACTCATCTCTCTGTTTTTGGGTTTCAAGATTCCATGTACGAGCAACATAGTTTTCAAGAACATTGTGGATAATACCAGCATCTAACGCCTCCAAGCCAACGTTTTTATAAACAGCTTGCATATCATCAGCAATTGTTTTCTGTTCAGCGTTTAAATTTTGTGCCAAGTCAACGATACGTTTTTGATCTTTTGATAAATCATCATAGAACTTATCAATATGATCCGGGTTACGCTTCATGTCAATATAAATATGAATAGCCCTATCAATATCTTGCCATTCTTGTTCCCATTTCAAACGGAGTGGTTGTGTCCAACGTTTATAGTTGCCTTTAAAAAATTTTGGTTTTGCACTAATAGAATCTTGTATTCTTTTTTCAAATTGTTTAGCTTCAACCGTTGCTTGCGTGGCAGCCCAATCTTTATTCCCGAACCAGTCATCTTTCTTTTTTTCGTAGAGTGATGGAATTTTTGGTTTTTCTTTTATCGGCGTACTGGGAGCAATGGAAAACTCCGCCGACCCATCACTATTATACTTCACGATCACATTTTCTTTGCCAATCGTATCAACTTCGATATATGGCTTTTGCATCAATCTTTGCTCTGGTGTTAGATCGCCACGCATTAAAGCAACGTCCCTGGCTTCTATTTCTCCGGCGAGACGCTGGTATTTATCATAAGCATCACTGGTGTATTTCTTTAACTCTGTTGCAATTTCTTGAAGTTCAAGTCTTGCCTTATTAAGTAATCCTTCGTGTTCTTTTTTGTTTGTAACACGATCACGCTGTGCTTTTAATGACTCAATTTTTCGTCTAACAATTTCAAAATTATGCTCTAATTCTTTAGTATAAGCCTTGATTTCATCAGATTCTAACATACCGTAAGCACTACCACCCTTCACGAATCCTTCGATTTCCTGGATGGCGTGTTGTAATTCATGCAACACTATATCTTTCAGAGCACCCTTACTTACCGCTGATGTCTCTATCTTTGGCTGTAATCCTATTTTCTTGTTACCATGTCTATAATAACCGGTGTTTTTATTCATTGGATGAATAAATAGAGTAATATCGTATTTTTTTAACTCAGGGTAGGCATAGAATATTCGTGGATGATCTATTGCTTTGTCCAACTTGGCAGCAAAAACACCAACATCTCCATTTATGGATGGATCATGTTTAATATCCATAAGATTGTAATTGATTGTCATATCATTATCATTAATCTCAAACCGCCACTTACCCTCTAACCCACGGAACCAACCGGTCTCTTTGCGGATTGTTTCCGTATCAGAACCTTTTTTCTCCATATCCA
>JBDRFR010000043.1:0-15688 GCA_043818675.1 Nanobdellota archaeon | reverse complement strand
TTCTTTCCTTGTAGCTTATAGCCTGAAGCAGTTATTGCTTTCAACCTTCATTATTTTTATCTGTGTTTATCTTAAGTTTCAATCTGTGTTCATCATTTTTGGCTATCAGTGTTCATCAGCTTTTTCAGCTCTTCTCTTTTTATCTTCCCGCTTGCTGTTTTGGGTAATTCGCTGATAAATTCTATTCTTTTGGGCAGTTTGTATACTGCCAGGTTTTGTTTGCAAAAAAGCATTAACTCCTGCTCCTTTATAACACTATCTGCAACAATAAAAAGAGCGATTGCTTCACCTAATATTTCATCGGGGATACCAATTGCCGCGCATTCTTTAACCTCAGGCAATTGACAGACAACCTCCTCTATTTCAAAAGGGCTTATACGGTTAGCCCCGCTTTTTATCATGTATTTTTTCCGGCTCACAAGATATAGAAAGCCATCTTCATCAAATTTTGCCAGGTCACCGGTAAACAATCCTTCCTTTTTTAAAACAATTTCTGTCTCCTCAGGAGATTTCCAGTAGCCCAGCATTATATTCTCCCCCTTGGCAACAATTTCTCCTGTTTCTCCGGGATTTGTTTTTTTTCCGCATTCAGTTAAAACTTCAAGTTTCACGCCCGGAATTGCTTTGCCGATAGAACCTTTTTTTTTATCCAAAAATTTATAATCCAAATAAGAGAGCCTTGCCGTGGCCTCAGTCTGCCCGTACATAACATAAAATTTAACATCCGGCAAAATGCCCAAAAATTCTTGTATCAGAGGAAAAGGCATTGACCCTCCGGCTTGAGTAACATAACGCAATTCAGGAAATTTATATTTGCGTATCGCGGATTTTTTAAGTAATATCGCAAAATGGGAAGGCACCCCTGCAAAACTAGTAGCTTTTTCCTTTAACATTGTATCCAATATCACATTTGGATATAAAAAACGGTTATCTAAAACTAAAGTTCCTCCGGCTTTTATATGCGTAGTCAGTAAAGAATTCCCGTATGAATAGTAAAAAGGAAGGACAACCATTGCCTTCTCATCGGAGCTAATCTGTAAATATTCGACTATTGAATCAGCATTAGCGCAAATATTACGATGAGAAAGCATAACACCCTTCGGCTTACCGGTAGTACCGGAGGTATAGATGATAAGCGCCAGGTCGCTGGCGTTTAGCTGATGGCTGATGGCTGATGGCTCATGGGTATTACTAGATGAACACTGCGAAGCTTTTTTGGATGAACACTGATTTACATTTTCAATGAGCAGATCGTCGCTGGCGCTTAGCTCATAGCTCATGGCTGATGGCTCATGGTTTTCAATATGACCAACTGCATCTATCTCTAATACAGTAATGTCCTGATTTGTTAAAGCTAAAGCTCCTTCTACTACCTTTTTGTGCTTGTTGTCAGTTACTATTACTTCAGGGGAACAATCGTCTAGAAGTACATTTAATTCCCGCGCAACTAACTGACTGTTTAGAGCTACAATTATTGCTCCGACTTTTAATATTCCAAAGTACGCAATCAGGTAATCACAGGAATTTTCAAGAAAAAGTACTACTCTGTCTCCTTTTTCTACTCCCTTGTCAAGCAAAGTACCCGCAAAATTGCCAGAAGATTCATCGAGCTCCTTATAATTTAAGCGCTTTTTTTGGCAAACAACCGCTTCCTTATCAGTATACTTTTTGGCACTGTTTTTAAGAAAATCGTGTATGAGCATTTAATACCTTTGGATATGATAGACACAGATTTAAAAACCTTGATTAACACTGATAACCCCTATCATCTGCGTTCATCTTATTTCTATCTGTGTTCATCATTTTGTATCAGTTTTCAGCTTTTTATTTAAGACCAAACGCTATCCGCTAACCGCTATACGCTATTTTCCTTCTGCGTTAATCTTATTACTAATAAATACTGTTATCCTCTCAAGTGAATCAAGATTATCCGGAAGGAGTTCCTCATCTTCAATTTTTATTTTAAAAGTTTCCTGGACATATTCGACCAGCTCCAAGATACCAGTTGAATCAATAATCCCTTTTTCTAAAAATGAATCATTTTCATCTAATGAATTCGACACGGATCCCAATAAAAAATTGTTTCTAATAAATTTTTCGATTTTTTTCTTTATATCAATATCATTTAATTTTTGTTTATTCTCCATCGTCAATGATCCTTTTAGGAAATTTGTTTTTAACCTCAGATATTTTCAATACTCTATATTCATAACATTCACCGATTTCCCAAAACAATATAATCCATCGCTTTAGGAACTTATTTATACTAAACAAACTAACTACGAGAACGCAAGCAGACCAAATAATATTTCTTAAAAAACATCTCGGTATATAGAAAAAACAAGACAGTTCCTTTGTCTCTAATTTTGTATATTGTTTTCGTAATGAATATCTCCCTAAAGTAAAAAAATATTTTGCCATATATCCATAATTCATTCTCCCTTTATCTACCTTGTGCCATACCAATGCCTTACCGCAATAATAAAGTTCTTTATTTTTTTCAAATCTGCGAAAAAGTTCGGTATCATCACCCATTAAGCCAGTCCCGGGGCCTAAGTCCGTCTTAAATAAACCATGTTCATCAAAAACTACACTTTTGATTGCCATATTTGCACCCACAAAAGGAACCATCTCTTTATTTTCATAAATTTTGGTACCCTCACCATAATCATGCGAAACAAATGGTGATTTTAACAACTCCCTGTTATTTTTAACCCATTGCGGAGTTTTATCCGGATATAACGGCAAAACCCTCCCTCCCATGGCATCGCCTTGATTTTTTTCGAAAAATTCAAAAATGCTTGTTAGCCATGATTTATCTAAAATACAGTCATCATCACTAAAAGCCAATATCCCTCCGTTTGCTACTTCAATTGCCTTATTTAAGGCAATTGATTTGCCTTGATTTGGCTCAAATAAATATTTAAGCTTGCCATTAAACTTTTGAAAATACGATTCAGTCAATTCTTTTGTTTTGTCTTTTGAATTATTATCTACAACTATAATCTCATAATCAAAATCGCCCTTGCATTCCTGTTTAAATAAAGAATCCAAAGTATCTTTTAAACTCTCACATCGGTTATATGTAGCAATTATTACTGTTATAAATTTTTGTTTTTTCATTTAGTATTTACTTTTAAATAATTTATCATAGAAATCTTCTATATTTTCAACATGCCTATCTATACTATACAATTCAATTGCTCTTTTTCTAGCTTTTTTAGCCATTTCATTTCTTGTTTTATCATCATTAAGCAACAGCACAATTTTATCAGCATACTCTTTTGGATCATCAGAGTTTATAAGGAAACCGGTTTCTCCGTTTTCAACCTGCTCCACCACACCATCCACTGCTGATGCAACAACCGTCCTTGCAGATGCCATTGCTTCAATTATTGTCCCGGGAAATGGGTCTCGTTTACTGGTAAGGACAAAAACATCCATCAGTCTAATAAATAAATTAACGTCGTCCCTATAACCGGTAAATATGACATCATCCTTTAGCCCCAACTCTTGAGTTATTTTCATTATCCGCTCTTTATATGCGATTTCCTTCGGACTATTTGTGTATAAATCGCCAATAATAAAAAATTTTACCTGGTGAATCTGCTTTTTAATTTCTTGGGCAATAAGCAGAAACAAATCCTGGCGTTTTCTTGCATCTAACGCGCCGACTATTCCAACGATTTTTTCCCCTTTTAAATTGAATTCAGTCTTCAAATTCTCAGCGTTATTATCAGTAAGAAATGCAGATAAGTCCTTGCCATCGTATATGGTAACAACTTTATCAATACTCGGCCTAGTGATAAAATCAGAACGGCGTTTCATAAGATATTGCTTGCGTATTGACTCCGACACACTAATAACCTTTCCGTTTAACATGATTAATCTCTTGTAGGCATAAAAAATCGTAGGCGAACGCAAGTGATACACCCAAGGAATTCTCATAATTTTTAAAAAAATAAAAAATACAATTAACGATTCATCACATTTTATCTCAAAATTTATATGCACCAAATCAATCTTATGTATATAAACAAATCTGATCAATCTCCAGTTTGCTCTTGCCATTAGTAATAAATTCCTTATTCTAGTAGGAATAACAAACTTTAGTTCGGTGAAGTCAACTTCGATCTTCGTAAACTCTTTTCGATAATTACAACCGGCATCGGCAATTACATGGGAAGTGAACTTCTCCTTATCAAGATACTTTATTAACTCAAAAAGGCACTTCTCGGCTCCATAAAAACATCTCGACGGACTCAGATAAAGGATATTTTTTCTTTCCTTCTTTGGCAATTTACTCATTTGTTAAAGTCCCTTTGCTTTATTAATCACATTAATCGGATTTTAAACATGGTTATGGCTATCCGTGCCAACCGCTTGCACATCCTTCATATCTAATAATTCTTCAAGTATTTTCCGATAACCTAAACTCATATTTTCTAGTGTAAATTCAGGGGAAATAGTTCGTTCCGCATTTTTTGCCATATCATTATAATGCGCTGTATCATTTACCAACCTCAGCACTTTTTTAACACATTGTTCAATAATATCAGCGTTCGGATCAACTAAATAGCCATTAGTATCATCTTTTATAATTTCATGAATTGCACCAACTCTTGTACTAATAGCAGGAACACCCATTGCCATTGCTTCTTGAATAACAAGCGGGATCCCTTCATGATTGGAAAGTAATAGTAATAGATAGGTATCCGACAATAATCCTTTAATATCAGGGATCATCCCAAGCAAAATAAAATATTTTTCCAATCCAGCGTATTTTATATGCGCCTTCACGGCATTAAAATAAGGGCCTCCTCCGGCCATTACAAATTTCCAGGATTCATCCGGCTTCTCGAATATAAGTTCCCTCGCGATATCAATAAACAAGAAAGGCCTTTTTTCCGGTGCCATTCGTCCTACAAATGAAATTATCTTGGTTTGACTCTTGATCTTATGCCTTGATTTAAACGCTTCTTTTTCAATATGATCCCGGTTAAATTTATTGACATCAACTCCATTATAAATCACTACAAGTTTTTTTATTAGTTCATTGCGGATACCGCAGTTATTGCACAAGCCAGTCATATAATTTTTAAGATGCTCGCTAATGCATACTCTTTTATCTATAAAATTGCTTACTCCTATAAGCTTTTTCTTTGCCGCTCCTACATGTTCTAAATGTAAGATATCAACAATTTTTAAATGCTTAAAATCATTTTTCAATTTTTCAACATATCCATAGGCAAAAAATGAATTGGTGATAAGCATGATTTTTATTTCCAACCTTTTAATCATTAACGAAAGATATTGGTAATAAGTTTCCGAATCGGTCGGTTCATCTAAAATTCCATCTAATAAAACAACATTCCTAAAATGCCGTGAAAAATTGTCACACCAGGCATTATCCTGCTTTTTAATAGTTAAAAGATGAAAGTCATACCCACTTGGTTGTAAACTCACAACTACATCCTGAATCACTTTTTCCGAGCCACCTACCACCATATAGGGAACCATGCACAATACATTTTTTTTGTTTACTGATTTCTTTAGCTGAAAACTCAACAGAAATAGCTTTATGGCTGCAAACGGTTTCCAAAAGGCCTTATTTATAAGCCATAACATCGATCGGACTGTTTTTGAAAATGTAAGTTTAATAAAGACAGCAAAGAATGCCCGCCCCATAGCGGGGGGAATCTGGAATGCTTTTTTTATAAGCTGCAGCCAAAATTTTATTTTAGTTTTAGAATTAAGATTAACTTTAGAGATAAGTCTGCTAAATTCGTTACCCATCTCATCTAACGTGATATAATTATAATGGTGCCTCAGAAGCTCTCTAATGAAAGCAACTTGATAATACTTATGTGATGTGATTGAATTTGGATGTAGGCCATATATATAGAGCGGTTTCAAATAATGCCGTAATTGACATTTTTTAGATAATCGTATCCAATAATCATAATCCTCCACCCATTCCAATCTGTGGTCATATTTGCCAACAAGTTCATAAGCTTTTCTTGTAAATAAATAACAGGCCCCGATATAATTGTCTTTTCCCATGTCGAGCTCGGGAAGTTTTTTAATCTCTTCGTGGCCTGTCTCAAGATTGGAAATAATCATGTCTGCATAAACAAAATCTACTCGTTTATGTTCATTCAAAAAAATCAGCATTTCTTCAATGGCCGTAGGCAAAAACCTATTGTCGTCTGAAGTCCAAGTAAGGTATTCGCCGGATGCCTGCTTAAATCCTATATTTAAAGAACGCGGCAACTTCATGTTTTTCTTATTGCGGATAAATTTGATCCTTGGATCTGAAAATGATTGAATAATAGACAATGTGTCATCTTGAGAGCAATCATCAACAATGATTAATTCAATGTTCCTGTAAGTCTGCTTCAAACAACTGTCTATTGATTGCCGTAAATACTTTTCCCCATTGTAGGTGGGAAGAATAATACTTACTTTCGGGTTTTGAGGATTCACATTATTATTCGCTCCCATAAATTAATTGCTCTTTTCTTTGGATTTTTCCCTAAGTAAATATGCGTCTATATAGAATTTAACTGCCCAACTTATTTCTGTTTCAGGGAAGTAGTTTGCTCCTTTCCCATAACCGCCATAAAAACCTCCGCTGGGGTTCTGTAATTTTTCCAGATAAGACATGGTTTTATTTGCCGGCTCAACCATTCCCAACCTGTACCAGGCTATGGATAATTGCGCCAATCCTGTTGAACACACCCAGTCAACTCCTGGATACGCAGGTATCGCCCCATTCTTCTTTTGCAAATCAAACGCTTGTTTGAGGCCCTTTTTCGCCAAATCAAATTCTCCCAACTCTACCAAAGCTTCCATCATATAACCCAGATAATGAGATAATATGGACAGATTCGGTTTAAATTCGACTAAATCCGGTATTTTTCTATAAAAATCCATGCCGCGTCTTGCCGCATCTATATATCTTTGTTCCGATAACTTTTGCCCTGCCTGAAGCATCGGAGGTAACACATACAGGTTGCCATATTCCGAGAGCATGCTTCCGTCAGGCAATGCCCAGGTTGATAACGAATCATGCAGGACCTCGCCATTTTTTGCAATCATTTTTTCCACGTAATTACAAGCCCGCCTCAAATTATCTTCCAATTCCGGCAAATCATCCAAAACCGCAAGAAATCCTCTTATCACCTGCGCAGTATCAAAAGTATATGGAACCTTGTCCATAGCAGAAAAAGCGCCGTCAGGCCTTTGCACGGATGCTTCCCATTTTGCCAGTTTATACGCAAGCTCTTTTTCGCCAAAATGATATAAAGAAGCAATCATATAGCCTCCAGTCTCTTGCGAAAGAGGCCAAACATTTTTATTTCTGTGGTTTATAAATATATCCGCATGTGAAATATCATACATTTTCACCCAATCGACTGCTTTTTCCACATGGAATCTTTCATTTGCTGCAAAAAAAACATTTAGCCTTTCTAAATTTTCCTTAAAAGTCCTTACCCTGCCCATTTTTTCACCGCCTTTTTTAATTATTATTTATAAGTAATCGTCGCAACTCTATTATTTTCCAAAATTGATTGATATGCCGCATTTATTACAGCCTGGGCATTCAACCCATCTTGATTCTGTATTATCAATGGAGCTTTTTTAACTATTGCCTCAACAAAGTGATTTATCTGGTGATCAAAAGCCTCTTTTATGCTTATTTTGTTCGGAATTCTTTTCCATTCACTCCATGTCTTGAATTTATAGGTAATACCTTCAAAATCAAGCAAAACCGCCCCATCTTCTCCATATATTTCCAAATAACTCCGTGCTGGTACGGATGATGACCAGCTTATGTCAATAATACCTTGAGCACCGTTTTCCAGCACACAGCTTATTTGTGCGCTATCTTCAACTTCAAGATTTTGAAAATTATTTGTCTTTGCAGACACCTGTTTAAATTCCCCAAGCAGGTAACGAATCAGATCAAAAGCATGCGGGCCATTGTCCATAATAATCCCACCACCAGAAATTTCCTTATTTACATACCAGGTCCCACCCATGTCAATGTAACCACCAAACATCAACCTGAAATTCATAATACGGCCAAAACTGTTTTTATCTAGCAATTGCTTGGCTTTTACTACTTCTTCAAAAAAGCGAAATTTATGAGCTGCTAAGAGTAAAAGTTTCTTCTCCTGCGCTTTATTAAACATTGCCTGTCCTTCTTCCACAGAAATTGCCAGCGGCTTTTCACACAAAACATTTATACCCGCTTCAAGTGAATCCAGTACAATCTGTTTATGCGTTGAAGGAACAGTGCAAACACTCACCCCATCAAGTTTTTCTTTGTGAATCATCTGGCGGTAGTCTGTATAAACGTTGACCGGTATCTTGCGGGCAAATCGCTCTGCACGCGAAAGCTCCGTATCACAAAATGCTACCATTTGGACATCAGAATTATTTCGGTAGCTTTCCCAGTGCCAAGTGCCCATTTGGCCACAACCGATTATGCCAATGCGGATTTTTTTTGTTTCGTTGCCGACTTTAACCGGACTTACCGCTTGTGCCGTTTGTGGCGTTGTTTTGGTTCCTGTAGATTTAACGGATAGTATTTCTACGCATTTTGCAATAGCCTGAGCACAATTTTCTACTTTTTCCTTACCCCAAGATTCATCCATCCAAATGCATATTAAATGCCTTAAAGTATCTTCTGCACGCGGGCACAATCCTTCTTTGTATTCATAAATTTTGTCGGTTATTTTCGGACTGAAAGGGAAATGCGAATTACCGAATGTTTTTTTAGCAGTTAACGAATCGCTACATAGATATATTGGTTTTCCTGTATATCCAGCTCCCACCCAAAACTTCTCTTTCACCATTTCCTTGGAAAAATCGTCAATATTAATATTATTTAAATATAAGGGGTATAACCAGTAAGAGCCCTTAGATCCCGCAGTTACCGGCGCTATCGTGACCCCTTTTACTGAAGAAATTAACTGCGAAAGGTACTCACCCAATTCATTGCGTTTGGCAACTACCCCTTTCACTTTCTTTAATTGGGCAATTCCTACTGCTGCTGTCAGCTCGTTCATACGGTAATTAGGCGCCAGGAATAAATATGCCCGAGACCCCCAGCCTTTACGTGCATAACCTTTATCTACAAACAATTTCATACTTTCAAAATAAGTTTTGTTTGAAGTAACAACCATCCCGCCATCGCCGGTGGTCATGTGTTTTGCTTGTTGAAAACTAAAACAGCCAATGTCACCAATTGTTCCTACATATTTTCCTTTATACTCGGTCATATGCGCCTGAGCGCAATCTTCAATAACAGGAATTTTATGCTTTTTAGCTATCTCCATGATAGCGTCCATATCACATGGATTTCCAAATAGGTGAACAACCAAAATAGCTTTTGTTCGGTCAGTAATTTTACGTTCAATATCTTGAGGATCCATGTTATAGGTATGATCAATATCCGCAAATACTGGAATACATTGCTGATAAAGTATAGGGATAATCGTTCCCATATCCGTGATAGGAGCGGTAATAACCTCATCCCCGGGATTCAAATCTAACGCGCCAAGAGCAGTATGTATAGCGGCAGTACCGGAAGTAGAAGCTACTGCATGGGGAACACCGTAAGCAGTCGCAAACTCCTTCTCAAACTCTGGCACCATTGTGCCGCCAATTCCAAATAGATTTTGTGATAGCAGAGCTTGACATAATAACTTTAACTCCTCCGAGTCAAAAAGTTGCCTGCCCGGAGATAGGTATGCTTCTCTCATCAGAAAAGCATACATGCGCTCAGTAAGCGGTCCTTTTAGTTTATTCTTTATTTTTCTTATAATTCTCCTCATCATTCCCTCCTCCACTTTTCACATCAAAGTTACTGAAATATTGTATTGATTGAGCTTGGTAATTCTCGTTAAATTCCCAGTCTTTTCTAGCTAAAATCTGATGTATGCGCCCCTTCTTTAAGCGATAAATTATTAAATACTTAAGATAAATTCGATACTGTTCCATATCAATGATTATAAATCTAACAATTTTACTTAAACTAAAGCTATTGCAAACTCTAAAAAATCTTTTAGAAACATCTATTCCCTTTAGAACAACATCTTTTATAACACGACCCGCGCTCCAATGGTAAAATGTCGCATAATAAGCATCACTAATACCACAGTTAACGAATCGTCTTCTTATATCTCTTACTGTACCATTTCTATCTGCCTCTTGTAAGTGCCACATCGTAGTCTTAGGGGTCAGCGCAACCGGAATGCCTGCAAAATCCAGTTTGCGACATAATCCTATTTCGCAATCTCCTACCAGATAACTGTCAATTTGCCCAGGATTAAATCCTCCTGTTTCAAATAGATAATTCTTGCGAATCGAAAAACTACCTCCAAATATTTCTAACCCTCTCCGGATTATCAGTTCACGCGGCCAATCCAGCCTCCCCAAAAGTCCTTCATATTCATAAACCCATCTCTTGGGGGCTTTATCCCACTTAATACGTATAAGAGTACCAACTGCTCCTACATCTGGGTGTGAAAAATATACATCAGCAATTACCGAAAGCCAGTTCCCATCAAAAACAGCATCGTCATCAGTAAACAATATAATAGAACCGTGAGAGTGAAATGCTCCAGTATGTCTTCCAAAAACTATTCCTTTTCGCTCCTCAAAGCAGTAGCAGAGATTAAGTCTCCCCGTAAACTTTTCTATCAAAAGCCTCATGACATTGATAGTTTCATCATTGGAATTATTATCCACAACAATTATTTCAAATCTGTCTTTAGGATAATCCTGCTTTGCTAAAGAAAGGATAGCTCCCTCGAGGTATTTAGCCCGATTAAATGTTGGGATAATAACTGAAATAAATGGCAAAACATTCTGACATTGATCCTGGCATTGATATTTCTGCATCACCATTTTAAATTTATTTACAAATTCACGACCAGCAGATTCTTCGCTGGCAAATGCCCCCCATTGTGGAAAAAGCATTAAAGTACTAACATCTTGAGCATTTTTTTCATATTTTCGCGCCAAACATCCAGAAGCCAAGTAATTATCATAGTATTCAATAACATTCTTGCGTAATTTCATAATTTGTTCATTTGGCATTTTAAGAACATCTTTGATTTTTTCTATCAAATCCTCTTTTCCGGAATAGATAATGGCATTTTTACCATGCTCTAATGCTGGGTCAAACCAATCTGAATAAGCCAAGATTGGAATGCTACCTACCGACATAGCTTCAATCGCATTATGACACATCGGGTAATCTGTCCCAGAAAAACACACAAAAAAATCACTCAGCCCCAATATTTTCAGCCAATTAGATGGTTTTATTGGAAAGGGGTAGTCAGTCTGGACTATTACAAATTTCTTTAAGTAATCTCGCCCAGTTATATACTTTTTTATTTCTTTTGCTTTTCTTAGAAATAAAAAATCCACATCAGATTCGAACACCGAATTAAGTCCATCTAAACGAGTCATGTACTGGGGGTATCTCTGCTTAAAAAGTGGACTATTATAATAAGTAGCACTCATATGGCCACCAAAAAAAATTCGAAATTTACGTTTCAAATAACGATATTTTTTTAAATAATCATCCACATCAGACAAATTAACCAAGGGAAGCATGAAAAACGGCATCGGGATGAAGTTACCGATCTGATAAGTAGAAGCTTTTCTAATATTGACATAAACCAATTTCTTCCATCTTAACTTTAAAAAATCTGAATTTATTGAATCGAATCCGTAAATATAATTTTGTGTATTTTCTGGAATCCCCGAAATAAATTTTAAATTCTTAATACCATAAATCAAACGACCAAACTCACGTAATCTATAATAACTTTTAAAATCTGAATGGTGATAAAAATAAACATTATAGCCACCATCACTGAAAGATTTAAGCACATAATAAGCCTCCCTCCCGTTATTATGCGTAGTGCCAAACATATTATCATCGTCAAATATTAAAATTATTTTTTTATCCGTTTCAGGCAGAAAACGCAACATTTGCTTTATGCAAACAATTATATAGTGAGGAAAAAGCTGTACAACTGACCATTTTTTTAAAAGCCAGTTATAAACTATTTTGGTTTTTTTAATAACTCTACTCATTTAATTACCTTGGAAATAATAGACTTTCTATATTAATCGACGAATCAATAACTTAATTTTTTTAAAATTAAGCATTGCATCCTGATACAATTTATTAATTAAGTCGTATGCAATTTCATCGCAATATCTACATAAAATGTTTTGTTGCTGATTCCACAATCCCCTCTTGATGTTTTTAAATTTCTTACTCTTAAACAAAGCATCATAATCTGACAGGAGCAAATTACCCAGCACATGTTTCATCCCATAATCCATGCAACATAATATTACTTCTCCATTAGGGAGCAGAACATTATAATGCAAACCTCTCCTACAACCGATTATTCCCTTCCGCCTTTTAGGAGACCGCTCTTGTTCAATTATTATGTTATTTGCTCTTGAAATAAGATGATTCTGAGCAACATTTTTTGAGTTTCCCTTCATTAAAACATTTACTTCTGCGTTCAATTTTTTTCCATTGAATAGATAGGAGGCTTTGATCGAAGATTTACACATTTTATCAAGCGTTTCAAGATAATATTTATCCACAACAATGTTTTCATATTTACCATCAGATGGCAAGTGAACACAAAATTCAAGGAATGGAATATCTGAAATTAGGTCTATATCTGCAATTTTCATATCTACAAGAGTAGTGAAAACTTCAAGCTTGTGACCACGTTCATGTGCATATATTAGCATTTTTGTGCATTCAGGATTTAGCCATGGTTCACACATGCCAGAAAAACCAATATTTACACGGGGAGGAATTTTATCAATACATGTTTTAAAAGTATCGAAACTCATACGAAAAACATTACTTCTTTTTGAATATGCGCTAATGAGTTTGTCTTGCGGGCAATATTTACAGTTATTTTTACACCCAATTTGTGTGGTTATCTCCATGGTATCCATAGTATTTTCTTAGTTCCCATATTCTTTGAACTTATTTAAACATGCCATTCCCATTGAGCAGGAATATGGACAAACCCAAGTTGCTCTTTGATGGCATTTGAGGAATCGTCATCTTCCACAGTTAAATCGTATAATTTTTCATGAACGTCATGCGGCAAGTAACCGGCATCATCCCAGATCGCAACCGTTATTAAATATCTGCCAATATTAAGCGGTAATGCTGAAATAGAATACTCAAGTTCTCCTGAACCAGTAATAGTGTCCTTCGCGACCTTATGATCCCGAGTATTCGGAGCGGAAACCAATACCCCTTCTTCAGTAAAAAATTTAATAACAAATATGGGTTTTTTAACTTCCTTGTGAGCTTGGAAAAATATTTTAAGTTTAAATGGTTCTCCTCTTTTAAACTTGGTAGTTCTTTCGTCATTTTTATCCCGCAATTCAACATTTTTTATCTCTAATTCTCCTGTCCCATATCTGACATGATGTTTGTGGGGTGCTTTCTCCTTCATGTCTTGAAGAACATCTTTCTTATATTCTTCTATGACAGGGATAACATCCCCATATCGTTTCATTTTGCCATCTTTCAAATAAAGGGCTTTCTCGCATATTCGAGTTACAGCCAATAAATCATGCGAAACAAAAATCCTCGTCACTCCTTTTTGACTCATTTCTTCCATTTTGTCTATACATTTTGACTGAAAATTCATATCACCTACAGCAAGGACTTCATCAACAAGCAATATATCCGGTTCACAATGGACGGCCACAGCAAAACCTAACCTTATATACATCCCGCTTGAATAATGTTTTACAGGTGCATCCAAAAAATTTCCAATGTCAGCAAACTCAACAATCGAATCAAACTTTTTATTGATTTCTCTTTTATTCATACCAAGGATTGCACCATTAATATATATATTTTCCCTGCCTGTCAATAAAGGATGAAATCCCGCCCCCACTCCTATCAGCGCTCCCATCTTTCCTCTGACGCTAATTTTTCCTTTATCCGGCCAGAAAATTCCGTTTAACATTTTTAGTAATGTTGTTTTACCAGAGCCGTTAGGCCCGATTAATCCCAGAGATTCTCCCTTTTTAATCTCAAAAGATACGTCTTGCATTGCCCAGAATTCATTTTTCCTTAAACGCTCAGAACGAGAACTAAGGCCAAGCATGTTATTCCCTATATCCATCATGCCGTAAAACATTGAACCCTTCAAAGTTCTGCTAAATTTTTTAGAAACATTTCCCACTTTTATAACAACATCATTATTCATCTCAAACCCTTTCGGACATTCGTGTTTCTGTTAAATGGAAAGCCACTATGGATAAAATAAGTACTACTGTTGACAAAATTATTGAAACTATAAATCCTTTCATTTCTGATATTTTCCCGTCTAAAACCAGGTCTCTTCCGGCAGAAATAAAATAATACATCGGATTATAACGGGTAATCTTTGATAGCAGGCCTATCTGGGGCCTTGAATATAATACCGGTGTCGCATACATCATTAATTGCATTGCCAATGACAAAAAATTTCCGGTATCTCTAACTATCGCGTTTAAAAGCGCAATAACAAATCCCATACCGAGAGTAAGAAATACTATGGGGATCAAAACAAACGGGGCAAAAAGGATTGTTTTTGCAGGGATAATCTTATAAAACACAAAAAGCAACGCGATTAAAATAAATTGAATACCAAATGAGATAATCGGCCTGCCCATGCTTGAGAGCACCAACGATTTGCGGGAACAATTGATCCTCTTTATCATATCTCCAGCAGAGGTCAATGAACCTCCACAAGTAGTTACTCCGGATGAAAATAATTGCCAGAATGCCATGCCTAATAAGGCATACAATGGATAAGGAGCATTTATATCTCCGACATTAAATATGCCGGAACGGTTGAGCATCGCGAATATCCCAACATTGATAACCGGCACTATGACTATCCACAACACGCCAATGAAGGATTGTTTGTACATTGCCACGAAATCGCGTTTAAATAGCTGAAATGTAAGCCATCTATTATCAACAACTTCGGAATAAATACCGGTAAATATCGACCAAAATCCGTGTTTTATAGAATTATCCGGGACATATGTAACTACTTTTTCTGACATAATAAATTTCCTTCTGTTAAACCGATAATAGAGTTATGAATTACGAGTTATGAATTACGAGTTACCCTCCTTCGTCGGAAGTTAAAAGTTAAAAGGTATCCTCCTTCGCCAAGGCTATGGAGGACAAGAAAGTTAAAAGTAACACTAGCTGATGGCTCATGGCTGATAGCTTATAGAAAAAACTTATAGGCAAAAAGCCGCAGGCTGCAAGCAAAAACTGCTTCAGGCCGCAAAAAGCATAAGCGTTGCAATCCTCAGGCTGCAAGACTCAAGCAAAGGCAAAAACATAAAGCATGAAAAGCATGCTGAGTGATAATATCCGTTGTTCTTGTTCCAACCCTGTATTAAAATGATAGTTACTGTGTTTTACTGAAATTTAATTTTCCCGCAAATAACTCTAAAGAATTCTTTACGCCAGAGTTTAAGTGATGAGGTATCTTTTAATAAATTCTCAACATCTTTTTTTGCTTTATCAAAATCTATGGAGTCAATCTTTTCCAGAAGCCTTTGCTTAAAATTTTCTTCTGTTAACACTTCGCTTGCCTTAAGA
>JBDRFR010000042.1:0-3908 GCA_043818675.1 Nanobdellota archaeon | reverse complement strand
TGCAACTACTAAGCCCATGATAAAATCCTAGAATTATGTTGCTTTAGAGTCCCTATTAGAGTATGATAGACATTCTGCACATTCTTTCTCCATGTTTCTATCACACTCAGGATAATACAATGGTTTTTTATCCCATCTTCTGACCTAAATGCTCCAGATATTTTTCTTTGAAAAAACAGTTTAAGTATATGTTTATAGAAGAGGCATAGATTTTAAAGATAGTGATTTTTGTAATTTATTGTTTAAATTTTACTTTTTTATAAGCTTCCCTAAAAGATTTGCCTTTTTTTACCAATTGATAAACATTCTCTGTTGCGTATAAGTCAGGTGTCATCGCTTTAACACAATTCTCTTTGTTTATCTGTAAATTATCGATTACTAATGTCATTATTTCCAAACACTCTTTTGTGGTTTCAAATCCTTTAATAACTGGCTCTTTTGTCAGCTGAAGATCACGGTTATATCCGGATATTAAGTTTGAAATCAGGCTTTTTAACTGGAATTCGTAACTTAAAACAACTGAATATTTTGCACGAATAAGTTCCAGTACGTCTGGATTCTTTTTTTGGGGCATGATGGAACTGCCAGTTGTAAACTCATCTGGTATTGAAAAATAACCAAACTCCTGCATTGAAAACATGATCAAATCAGATGCCATCTTGTTTAGGGTTAACATAATATTTGTTAAAGTGTTTAGTATGATCGCTTCGTGTTTGCCGCGCGAGTTTTGAACGTAAATTGAATTTTTGAAGTTTTGGCCAAATTTCAATTCTTGTTTTGTAATATCCTTATCAACATCCAAAGGTATACCATACCCTGCGCCTGTGCCAAGCGGGTTTTTGTCAATCAGTGTTAGAGTATTATCTAATAGAGCTAAATCATCTTCAAAACTTTCAATATAACTGTCACTCCAAAGTTTTACAGAAGAAGGCATGGCTTTTTGCATATGTGTATAACCTGGAAGTATTACGCTGTTTTTTGCGAAGCTTTTCAACGCACTTATAATTAATACTAATTGTTTTTTGATTATAAACAACTGGTCCTTTTCATACAATTTCATAGCAGCAACAACCTGGTCGTTTCGGCTTCGGGCGGTGTGAATTTTTTTTCCAAGATCGCCTAATTGAGTTGTTAAATAATTTTCAATCGCGGTATGGCAATCTTCATCAGAAAGCTTAATATCAAACTTCCCTTCGTTATCTAACTCAATAATATTTTTCAACTCTTTTTTTAGCTTTATAAATTCATTGGAGGTGATTATCTTAATTTTTAATAGCATTTTTGCATGGGCAATAGAAGCTGTGCAGTCATATTTTAATAGATATTTGTCTAGAACATAATCTATACCAACTGTAAACTTTTCAATCATCTTGTTAAGTTTTTTATCCTGCCAAAGTTTTGTCATTTTATAATTTTAGATAACTAATTATTTATAAAACTATTGACCAGAAAGAGACATATTGGACAAATATGTCTAGTGTTAGACATTATTTCTTTGCCGATATTCAATTAAATCCTGAATAGAATATATATGTAATTTATGCTTTTTGGCAAACTCTTCAAGATTATCCAGTTTAGCCATTGAGCCGTCATCATTCATAATCTCAGCAATGATTGCTGCCGGATAAAGATTCGCTAATTTACATAGGTCTACAGATGCTTCTGTATGGCCTTGCCTATCAAAAACACCATTAACAGCTGATCTTAAAGGAAATAAATGTCCTGGCCTAACCAGGTCATGAGATTTTGATTCAGGATCAATCAGTGTTTTGATTGTAGCAAGCCTATCTTGGACACTTACGCCTGTTGTTACGTTCTGTTTAGCATCAACAGAAACAGTAAATGGAGTATTAAATCTGTCAGAATTGTCATGGACCATCAATGGGATATTTAGCTCGTCAAGCCGTTTGCCGGTAATAGGGACGCACATAATACCGCGCGCCCATTTTATCATATAGTTTAATTTTGAAGGGTTTGCTTTTTCTGCAGCTAAGACTAAATCGCCTTCGTTTTCACGGTTTTCATCATCAACAATAATGATAAAATCCCCTTTTTGAAGGTTTCTTACAGCGTCCTGAATTTTCCCAAACATAAGAACCAAAGGAACAATAAATTGTTTAAAAAATTATGGTTTTTCACAGATATCCTTCGATTAGGATGTCCCGGCTGATCTCTTTATAGTGAAGTTTTTTTAGCTTTATTGACCGGTCAACTTTTGTTATACCTAGATCGCCCAAGGCACCAAGACCCTCACCAATAAACCGGGGCGATATGAAGAATAGGACTTTGTCAGCAATCCTGGATTTGATGATCTCTGCGTTTAGTTCTGCTCCGCCTTCTACAAGTATTGAACATATTTCAATTCTGCCAAGTTCGACCATCAATTTCTGAAGATCAATCAATCCTTTTTTGGTGTTTAACGTTAGAACATTAACCCCTTTTTGCTGGAATTTTTTTATTTTTGCCTTAGGTGCTTTGTTACTTGTTGCGATGATAAGCTTTGCCGGTTCGTTTTTTACAACGTTCGCTGTTAGAGGTGTTATTAATTTGCTGTCAACAATAATCTTGACCGGGTTTTCGCCTTTTGCGAGCCGGACTGTCAGTTGAGGATTATCCTTAATAACTGTTTTTGATCCGATCATCACTGCATCATATTCTGCGCGCAACTGGTGGACAAATTTTCTGGCTCCAAGCCCGGTGATATACTTTGAATCGCCGGTTTTTGTCGCTATCCTGCCATCAAGGCTCATTGCAGCTTTGACAACCACAAACGGCTTTTTCTTCTTTATCCATTTAATATAAGGCTCATTTAGTTTTTTACATTCATCCCCAAGAATCCCGACCTTTGTTTTTACACCGCGCAGTTTCAGCTCTTCAAAGCTGTTTACTATAGGGTTTGGATCAAGCATACCGATGATAACCTCTCGAATTCCCGCTTCAACAATCCGTTCTGTACAGGGAGGGGTTTTGCCCCAGTGGGAACATGGTTCTAATGTTACATACAATATGCCGCCTTTAGCTTTTTTACCTGCTTCTTTTAATGCTACAACTTCCGCATGATCGCAGCCGCACTTCTTATGGTAGCCTTTACCGACAACTGACCCCCTTTTTACAATCAATGAACCAACTGCAGGATTAGGACTAACATTACCTCTACCTTTTTCAGCCAGTTTTAAGGCTAATTCCATGTATTTTTTATGAGATATCATACTATAAACCCCCTATATTAGACTAAATTGCTTTAGACTATATAAAAATTTGTTTTTACTTTTTAGTTGTTTATAAAACTACACTCCTATATATTTAATTTATCACCTCCCTATCATCATTAATTGGACAAATAAAATAACGTAAGGTGGTATTTTTTATGCTTTTATCAAAAAGTGTCTGAGTTTTAAGTTGGATATTCAGGTCTTTAGTAAACGCCGACTTGTTATATAGGTTACAAAACTTTTCACATATAACAATTGTTTCATAAATTGAGAAAAGTTCGAAAAAGGCTAGTAGTAACTGTTTTGAATTTGTTGACCTTAATTTTTCCTTTTTTGTACTTATTAAATATGAAATAAGTTTTTTGTCTATGTTATGTCTTTGATTTTCAATATAATACATACCAATTGCATACATAACGTTACTTATTATATCTGTAAATGAGTGTGTTATATCATTTATTGCCGTTTCATTAGAAATATAATCATACATATAACCTTGGAATAATATTTCGGAAAATTTATCAATGCTTTCAATAGGTTTATATTCTTTCATTGCATATGAAATAAGGGGTTCCAGCGACCCCTTATAATCCCCAGCAACCTTCCGCCTCTCTACTCGGCAACTCTTGTGGAGTTGCCGTATCTTGTTCGGCGGTAAATTTACATAATTTACTTTGCCTATCATCTATTACTTTT
>JBDRFR010000041.1:0-52597 GCA_043818675.1 Nanobdellota archaeon | reverse complement strand
GAATGAGGAAAATGCAAATTATATGGTTCATCTAAGGGCAGAATATATCAACAAACAAATGGATGCGCATTATGGGATTAAAAATAACCCGTTGATAAATGAGATAGCAGTAACTTAACCTTAAATTAGTACACGCACCCCGGTATCAGGCGTATTAAAAACATTTAAATAAGAACTGTTAATTACTTATGAATATGAAGCACATTAAGTCAGAAATAAAGATTCCTAAGCTTGAGATTGCAGACTCTTTTTTAAATAATGTATCTGTTAACTATCTGACAATTGAGCCTCTTGAATTTTATGATATGGTTGAGCTGGAATATGACAAGTTAAGGTCTTTTAGTTTTGGCAAGATTGATTTCCAGAAAAGGCCAATTTGATTTCTACTTCCAAGTAACAATACTTTTAAAAATAGATAGCATTTCTCGATTTTTCATGGTATTTTACAGCACTATGGTGGAAATGGCACTGGCAAGAATTGCTGATGGTGATTTTGCTGATGATAGTGGTCTAAATATCCCTGGTTTATTGGATACAGACCCTTCAACTCCTGACCTTCTTGCAGAAGGTTATGTCTCCTCAGAACCCCATTTTTCTTTGGACGATACAGTGGTAAGGATCTTAAAAAATGATCGTGGATATAACGGTATCCATACAGTATTAACCCTAAAAAAAAGATCTGTTAGTGATCACGAAGTATTTGTTGATACGATCTCACCTTTTGGAATACTACGCATTTCAAGTCTTAGGCAATTTTTTGATTTTGATTACTCATTTTCAATACCTGTTAATTATGCAAAAAAAATAATCTCTGATTATCCTGGTCTTCCTGGTAAAATTTCAGGACTAAAAACCGAAAAAGAAAAATTTGATTTTTTATCACATTTTGTTGACATTGAATTATTTCCGATACATTCTTTGGATCAAGACCATAAAAATATCTACAGATTTAATGGTCCTACGCATGGTTACAGCAATCCACATATATTCGTATTGCCCAATAAGCAAGGCCAATGCTATAATCGCGCACATGTTCTGACAGCTTTATCAAGATATTTTGGCATAAAATCAAGAGTTGCAGTATATACTTATGTGCCAAACGAAATAACTGAACAGGCAGCTATTGAATTAGGTGATTTCCATTTTAATTGTTTTCAGGGATATATTGGACTTAAAAAAATACCTGAATATCTTAATCATGTAGCTAGGCATGAAAATCGAGATTTTGGTGTGAATCCTGATGTCAATATTCAGATCCTGATGCCGTATCTTCTGGGTAAAAGGCCTATTAATCTTATTCCTGTTGTGGAAAGCCTTTATAATGGCTACCAGTTGCATGTATGGACAGAAGCTCTTGTTGAAGACGGCTGGACCAAACATAATTCTACAGATCATAGGTATCAGTCTCAGCAGCCTTGCCCGTTTGATTCAAAAATTTTTGACCTTATGCAGCCTCATAGGATTCTTCCCAGAGAACTGCGCATCGTAAGGGGTAATGATGGCAACATTTCCTGTTACTTTAAAAATACTGATCCTTAATCAAAAACCTTTCTGATAAAGCCTTTCTTACCGCTTTCTTTCTCAAAATCCTTAAGGATCTTTTTCTGTCTTGAGCTTAGCCTTTTTGGAACATCTATTTCAACCTGTACCAGCTCATCCCCCTTTCCAGAATCATGCAGGTAAGGTATCCCCAGGTTATCCATCCTAAAGGTTGTCCCTGACTGCGTCCCTGCCGGTATCTTAAGTTTCGCTTTTCCTTTCAATGTTGGCACTTCAATCTCTCCGCCCATTGCAGCTGTAGTAAACGGAATATCAATTTCAATAAAGATATCATCACCCCTTCTTTCAAAGACATCATGCTCTTTTACATGCAGTACAATGAACAGATCTCCTGGCGCACCGCCTTTTTCTCCTGCCTCGCCTTCCCCCTTTATTCGAAGATTAGTGCCTTCTTCTGCGCCTGCAGGCACGCTAACTTCAATATTTCTGGTCTTTTTTACAACTCCTGTGCCGTCGCACGTATAACACTCTTCTTTAACATACTTGCCTTCACCTCTGCATTTCCTGCAGGTTGAAGTGGTTGAAAACATTCCAAATGGCGTCCTTTGCGTTTTTCTGACAGCTCCTGCGCCTCCGCAACTGGAGCATTCTACTATATCCGACCCGGACTTTGCGCCTGACCCGTCGCACTTCTCACATTTTTCAAGCCTTGGAACAGTGATTGTATTTTTAACGCCAAATGCCGCCTCTTCAAGCGCTATTTCCATATCATATCGTAAGTGCGATCCTGAGCGTTCTCTGGACTGTCTTCTGTTCCCGCCGCCAAAGAATTGATCAAAAATATCACCAAAATCAAACATTGAATCATTAGACCCACCAAAATTAAACCCGAAATCTGATGGATCAAACCCTCTGCCGCCTGAAAACTTCTCATACGTATCTCCATGCTGGTCATACTGTGTCCGTTTTTCGTCGTCTGCAAGAACCGACGCAGCTTCGTTGATTTTTTTAAATTTTTCTGCAGCATCCGGCTCTTTGCTGATATCCGGATGATATTTTTTTGCTAGTATTTTGTAAGCTTTCTTAACTTCTTCTTTTGTTGCGTTCTTCTCAATTCCCAGTATCTTATAATAGTCTTTGCCCATTTTTCTCTCCGTAAGCTATAAATACTTTCATCTTAATTTTCTTTTTCTTATTGTTTATTATATATCTCTTAGTAGTTCCTGATAAAAGATATCCAAAAATTTCAGCAGCTTTTTTTACAGTTGGAAATTCCCATGAAGTCTCTATTATTTTAATTTTGAAGTTATACATATCCTGGATCCTAAGGAATCCGTTATACATCCATCCGGCAACATCACGGTCAGAATGTGTTCTCCAGATATCGATAAGCTCTCCTTTATAGTATGCATCAACAATAATAATCTTTCCTTTGGGTTTTACTACTCTTAAGATCTCTTTTATTGTTTTATCTTTATCCACAAGCCCTGAGGCTATTGAAAATGTTGAAATTGCTATGTCTGCTGTGTTATTTTTTAGCGGTATCTTTTCCGCTTTACCCAGCTTTGGTATAATATTAGCTATTTGTTTACTTTTTAGAAATTTTATGTTTTCTTTTGATGGGTCAACAGCGTAGACTTTTTTGGCGATTTTTGAATAAATTACTGTTTGTCTGCCTGTACCCGCTCCAAGATCCAGTACTATTTTGTCATCAAGTTTACATATCTTTTTTAATTCTTTGATTATTATATTATTGGAGTCCTCATACTTAACAATCTCTTCATGCTTTTTTGGGTTTTTATAAACCTGGTGCCATTTACTTACTAATTTCATTTTAGCTTAATCTCTTGGATTTCTTTAATAATTTTACTGTTGTTCTTCAGATCATTAATTTTATCAGCAACAGCATAATACACCCCGATTTCTTTAGCGTATATTCCTTTCAGAAAGTTTCGCATACATTGTAATGCATCTTTAATAGACGGCTCATACCCTCCTACAGCGATCAAAAAGAATTTTTTATCTTTTAGTTTTTTGTTATAGTAGTATGGATTGCATCTGTCCATAAAGTTTTTCATTGTTGCAGTAACATTTGAAAAGTATGTAGGCGATGCTAGGATAATTACATCAGAAGATTCAAGTTTCTTATAAATCTCTTCCATATCATCCGATTTATCACACTTTAAGCTGACAGGACAACAGCTATCAAGTCCATTACAAAACCCGATATTCTTATCTCTTAATCTGATAATATCTATATCTCCTATAATCCTATCTAGCAAAAAATCTGTATTCCCTTTTCTAGGGCTTCCGTTAACAGCTGATATTTTCATAAAAAAAATAAAAAAATTATTTCTTTTTCTTTTCGTCGTCTACTTTATAGTCCGCATCAACAACCTTCTCGTCTTTTGTATCTTTCTTCGGTTTTTTCTCTGATGCTTGCTGTTTTTTTGCCTGCTCTTCTGCAACTTTTTTGTACATCTCTGTTGACATCTTCTGCACCAGTTCATTTACTTCGTCCATCTTCTTTTTTATCTCTGTTGCATCTTTAGGTTCTTTTTTTAAGAGCCCCTCAAGTTCCATAATTTTGCCTTTGACTGTCTCGAGCTCTTTTTTCTCAGCTTTTCCTTCAAAATCTTTAAACAGCGTTTTTGACGAGTGCACAAGCGCGTCGGCCTGGTTGACAGTTTCAATCTCTTCCTTGCGTTTCTTATCTTCTTCTGCGTGCATTTCTGCGTCCTTTTTCATCTTTTCGATCTCTTCATTGTTCAATTTTTGGGCCGCTGTAATTTTTATTGATTGTTCTTTTCCTGTACCAAGATCTTTAGCCGAAACATGCACTATCCCGTTAGCGTCAATATCAAACGTAACTTCTATCTGCGGCACTCCTCTTGGCGCAGGCGGTATTCCCACGAGGTCAAACGTGCCCAGTCTTTTGTTATCAGCTGCCATTGGCCGCTCACCCTGCAGTACATTGATTGTAACAGCCGGTTGATTATCCGCTGCTGTGCTGAAAGCCTGGCTCTTTTTTGTCGGAATTGTAGTATTTCTTGATATCAGTTCTGTTCTAACGCCTCCAAGCGTTTCAATGCCAAGCGTTAGTGGTGTAACATCCAAAAGTAAAATATCTTTTACTTCTCCTGCAAGAACTCCTGCCTGGATAGCTGCCCCTTGGGCCACGCATTCCATAGGATCAACCCCTCTTTCAGCTTTGCCCTTAACAGCGTCTTCAACAAACTTTTTTACTATTGGCATTCTTGTAGGCCCGCCGACAAGTATAATCTTGTCGATGTCTGATGGGCTCAATTTTGCATCTTTTAATGCTTGTTCAAGCGGCGCTTTACATTTTTTGATTATTGGATCGACCAGCTCGTCAAGTTTTGCTCTGTTGATTTTCATCTCAAGGTGTATTGGGCTTCCATCTTTTTCTGTTAAAAACGGCAGATTAATGTCGGTTTCTGTCATCGTGCTAAGCTCGATCTTGGCTTTTTCAGAAGCTTCCCGTAGCCTTTGCATTGCAGTATCCGATTCGCCTATGTCTACATCATGCTTTTTTTTGAAATCGTTTACTATATGGTTCATCAGCACATTATCCATATCAGTGCCGCCAAGTTGTGTATCGCCGCTTGTGGATTTAACTTCAAACACTCCTTCACCAAATTCCATTATGGTAACATCAAGCGTTCCTCCGCCAAGGTCAAACACGAGTATTTTCATCTCTTTATCTGCTTTATCAAGCCCGTAAGCAAGGCATGCAGCTGTTGGCTCATTAATGATCCTGACAACCTCAAGTCCTGCTATTGTGCCTGCATCTTTTGTTGCTTGTCTTTGATTATCATCAAAATACGCAGGGCAGGTGATGACAGCTTTTGTTATAGGCTCGCCTATGAACTCTTCTGCATCTTTTTTGATCTTCTGTAGTATAAACGCAGAAATTTGCTGTGGAGTATACTCTTTTTTGTTGATCTTATAGGTAAACTTTGTACCCATCTTTCTTTTGGCAGCCGATATCGTGCCTTCAGGGTTTGACACAGCCTGCCTTCTTGCGGATTCTCCTACAAGTAATTGTCCGTCTTTTGTTATCGCAACAACCGACGGAAAAGCTTTCCCGTATTGTGTCGTGCCTTCCGCTGACGGCACTATTGTTGGTTTTCCAGCTTGCAGAACTGCTGCAGCGCTGTTGCTTGTCCCTAAATCAATACCTATTATTTTTTCCTTTTTAGTTTTTTCAGCCATTTTTTTTCACCTTTTATCCAAAATAGGTGGGTATTTCCACACTATCAGTTTTTTTATCTTTCATTTCTTTTTGCCTTTTTTTTTCGATGATTTTGATTGCGTTAGGCTTTTCAATATTTCCGAACTCTTTTTCATAATCATCTATCCTTTTTTTAAGAAATTCTGTAAATTTTTTTAAGTGGTACACGTCCATTAATACAACATTATGTTTTATTGAGATGACCGCCCCTTCATTGCTGCGTGGGTCAACCCTTGGTGATATGCTTTTGAAATCCAGCACAAACTGCGTCGGGTTAAAATTCACAGAGACCTCATGCGCAAAAAATGTGATTCCATCATCAATTCCAAAATTAATTTTTTTCTCAACCATTTGCATCCTCCTACTTCAGTATCTTAAAGCTCAATATGTCTTTCAGCTTTTTTTCATCTTTAATGTAATCTTTGAGTTCACCTTTGGCAAGCGTTTTACCGCCTGATCTTAGATAATCATTAAACTGCCTTATTGACTCAGGGTCATTTTTGTTGATAAAATAATTAAGCGTAAACCAGATGCTAAGCTCCTCACCTTCTTTGCCGCAGTTATTAATCTTGCACTGCAGTGGTTTAACCTCATGTATTTTACATCCATTATCGTAAAACACGCATTTTCCAAACGGCTTGTCTTTCCTTATAAGTTTTGGCCTAAACCTTTTAGTATTAAATTTTTCCAGTGTCTCCAGATATTTCTCTTTCAGCTCTTTTTCTGTGATGTTTAAATATCTGGCAATATTTTTCACATCTTCTTCTATCAGCGCACCTGACCCATACTGGCAGCAGTGGCCGCATTTTTTGCATGGTTTGCCCAGTTTTGCAATATCTTTTAATGGTGTATCTTTATCTATCATTTGCTGACTTTAACTCTGGCATACCGCAGTACTTTATCGCCAAGCATGTACCCTTTTTGAAGCTCTTCAAGTATCGTGTCTTCTTCTTTATCCGACTTTTCTTTTAATAAAACGTCGTGCAGATTTGGGTTAAGTTTCCCTTCCGCAGCAATTTTCCTCAACCCTTCTTTTTCAAGCATAGTGTACAGCTGCGAATAGATCAGCTCAACGCCCTTTACAAATTTCTCTTTATCACAATAATTTTTTAGCGCCATCTCAAACGAATCAAGTATTGGCAGTATCTTATCGATCATGTTTGCTTTTGCGTAGTCCATCATGTCTTTTTTTGAATTATCGATATATTTTTTATAATTCTCAAATTCTGCCTGTAATCGTTGCAGGGATTCTGTCAGTTCTTCAATCTTTTTGTCTTTTGGGTCTGTTTCTTCAGGCACTTTAGCTTCTTTTTTCATCTCATGGACTTTCTGTTTGAGTTTTTCTATAGGTTCTTTTTTCATTTTGGATCAATTCTTTTAGGTATTTCAATTTTTAAAAGCCCGTCTTCTAGTACTACAACTGCTTTCTCTGGGTTAACTTCTGCAGGTAAAGGCACTATTTTGCAGAACTGGAGGCTGCTTGCATGATAGCCTCCATTGTATCTTTTTTCAACTAATTTTTTTGCTTTTATCTCAATGCCTCTATTTCTAATGTTTATATCCAGATTTTCTTTTTGGATTCCTGGCAGTTCAATCTGCGCAATTACGCTCTTTTCTTTTTCCTTGACAAAGCTCATCGGTTTTCTGACAATAGCTTTAGTATTTTCTTCGTTTGAGTATGTTTTTCTAACCTGATCAAAAATCCTGTCAAACTCTTCAATTTTATCATCCCATGTCATTTTTACTCACCTCATCATCTCGTTGACCTTAAGTCAACGAAATATGTGTATACTCAACTAGTATTTAAACTTATCTATTCTAGAGTATATATATTTACACAAGTTTTATATAATCTCGGATTATTTTAATATAATCATGCGATTTTACCAAAGAAAGATAACGATCATTAATATACGAAAACCTGCTGATGAAAACATCAATCAGGATCTTCAATGGCTGGGTCATTCTTTGGGTTTGTTCAATTTACGCGATAAGGACAAGTCCTGTTTTCGCACGTTTATTGAATTATTAAAAGCAGCCAAAGTAAAGCGTCCACTAACTTCTGATGAGCTTGCATATCATCTGGACTTAAGCCGCGGCACTGTAATCCATCATATCAATAATCTGATGAGTTCCGGGTTGGTTTCTCAGGAGCATAATAGGTACATGCTGCGAGTTGACAATCTGAAAGATTTGATTGACGAAGTAGAAGAAGACATTAGACGGACCTGTAAATCACTGCGCACTATTGCAGAAAAGATTGATTCTCGGCTGGGCTTGTAATTTCATTCTAGTTGGACCTAATATTTTCTGCTTGATTGCTTCTTCCATATAACGTTTCCATTCAGTGATTGATATTATTATCCTGCCGGAGATTTTATATTTATATGAATACCCAAACGATTGTTAAAAACAACTAAAAAATATATTCTCGCAACTGCCATACAAACATTTGTTTTGTTTATCGATTTAGTTATGATAGAATAATTAAATTTTTATCACTAGAAGATTTCTATTCAGTTGTCTATTCCCAGCAGCTAAACCCTCTAGTTATTATCGCCAAAAAGTTTTTATATTACATAAATAAAATAACAGTATGCATAAGCTTTTTGAGTTTGGAGACATAGGTTTTGGGATCATTTCTGGAATTTTGCTTGCAGCAGATTCTTTGAAAATAATAGATCTAGATTATTTCGATGAACTGATAATAGTATGCCTTGCATTATTTGCCTTATTCTCTCTTTTGAATATGGTCCTGAACTTTAAGCACCTTAAGGTTCATGTTACAAAGCTTGCAGTATTGCACGGTATAATTGACTTTTTGTTATCCTTGAGCCTGATTGCATTCTTTTTGGATTATTCGCTTGGATTTTTAGATCCTGTTTTTCAGTATTACGCAAACACTCATGTATTGGCCGGAATAGGTATCTTTTTTGCAGTAACAAACCTGATATGGGTTTTTATTGAGTGATTCAAGCCGATAGTAGATTATTAAAAGTTTTCTTATATGTTATTTGAAAAATTACCGCATAAATGTCGATATATTATTATTTCTAACTGCCTAAAAACCTGTCCTGTTAATTCTTTTGCATGTCGATCTTAATATTTTTTACTATATTTTCATAGGATAAATGACTACTAAAAAGATTGGTAAAAATAGACTAAAAAAAACAAAACCTAAGGCATGTCTTAATGGATAGACAGAGCTAAAAAGACTGTAAGGTAATCACTGCTTATATCATATAGGTTGATTGCCTTTTACCGTACTTTGTTCTGTTGTACATCATACGGTAAAAGACAATCGCCCTCAAAACAACGTTATTCGATATTTACCGATTCATTTGCTTGAACCCGTGCATAGATCGGGTTCTTCTGATATTCTATCCCTGATTTGAACATCGTAGCCGCAATTGCATTCCTTTTCATGGTTCCCACAATTGCATGGCTCTCCCGTCGTAGGACAAATTTTTTCGTCAGCCATGAGATTATTCTCCCTTCCGTTAAACCCCGGTTGAAAACGAATATCTTCTTTCAGGTACCATTAATGCAACAAGTACGGCACCTGAAATGGAAAACCCCATAGGCATATATGGCGGGATGCCTGTGAAGCTGCTTAACATATATCCGAGTGCAGCACTGCCAATCCCAATCCACAATATGTTCAATGTCGTTTCCCTGAAATTAGAAAACCTGATTCCGACAACCAACAGAAAAAATCCGGGCAGGAGTATAAAATATTGCGGCTGACCCATGATAGCATATGACAGACCATACGCCGTGACCGGCAGCCCCACATAGCAGATCCCAAACAGGCTGATGCCGTACGGGTTTGGTGTACATGTTATCACGCAGGTTATTGCATAAAGATAAAATGCAGTAAATATAGAAAAATCAGGGTTGCTCAGGAATCCCCCCGAACTTACGATTACCAGCAATAACAAGGTTAATCGCCACGATTTCAATCCGTGATGGCGATTTTTAACCGCTATATAGTTCCCCGTAAAAAACAATACAAATCCCAGTTCCGTTAGGGAAAGCGGTCCTACGACGATCGGAACCGTAATCTTTCCAGCGATGATGATCATCCCCAACAATGTTACCCCTAATGAGATCAGGAGCCAATTATGCTTTTCCATAGGTCCTCCTTTATTCGATAGTGTGTAACAGCCGGCCGATCCCAACCAACATAATAATCAGCCGGCTGTTTTTTTGATAAATATGCTATACGCTGGATGTGATTACTTTTTCTTCTTACCCAGTCCGAGCGCATTCGCAATAATCATGCGGCAGGCATTCATACTGCCTTCAACGACCGCCGCAGTACCCGCATCTTGATAGAACCACCACGCCGGACCATCCTCATACGTATATGCTCCGTGTACAAGCAGTCCCAATTGGGCAGAATCCAATGCCAGTTTCGAGGCCGCAAGTTTGGTGATGGCCACATCCATCTGGTCATCCGTCGCTCCCGAATCCTTCTGGCGTGCACAGGCATACATAAATTCGCGTGCCAACTCAATGTTGGCTTTCATATCTGCCAGTTGAAACTGTAAGCCCTGAAAGTTTCCAATGGCCTGTCCGAACTGTTCTCTTTCTTTTGCGTATTGCACAGCTTTGTTGAAAGCACCTGTAGCACCCCCTATACCTCCGGCTGCTGCGCCCAATCTCGAGGTATTGAGGGATGTAAACACAATTTTCGCTCCGTCTCCTTCATTTCCCAGAAGGCTGTCTTCCGGCAGAAGTGCATTGTCAAAAAATATCTGCCCGGTGGGACTCATCGGCAAAGCAGGCTTTTCGATCGGCAGCGTCGTTATGCCGGGCGTGTTGTTCGGGTCAAAAATAAACGCCGATAAGCCTTTACCTCTTGCATTCGGATCTGTCCGAAAATATCCAATGCCTCTGGTTGCCTGTTGAGCATGGGTGATGAAAGTTTTTGTTCCGTTTATGAGCCATCCCTCTTCCACTTTTTCAGCAGTGGTACTTATGCTCATAACGTCGGTTCCGGCACCGGGTTCGGTAATGCAAAAGCACCCGAGGTTTTCGCCGGTAACGATTCCAGGCAAAAACTTCTTTTTTTGCTCTTTTGTGCCAAATTTCAGGATCGGATATCCGGCTCCTAAGGCCATGTTTATCGCAACACGTAATCCCATGTCCTCAGAAGCGATTATCTCCGTTATCAGAACATTGGCCAGATGAGCATTGTGCATTCCCAGTCCCTCAAATTTTTCCGGAAAAAGAGGTGCATAGAAGCCCAGTTCCCCCATCTTTTTGATTACCTCTTCAACGGGGTAGTAATGATTTGCTCTCCAATCCGTAAGGTATGGTCGAATACCTTTCCGGCAGAAATCCTGTACTGCCTTCCTCAGATCAATAAGTTCTTTTGTAAGATCGCAATCCATGAGATATCTCCTTTTTCATGAGTTAATGTATTCTCCTCAGTCAGGTTTATCTTTATTACCATAAAACCCTCAATCCTATCACCCCCTTTCAGTTGATGTTAAGAAAAAGTCAACAAGAACCAAATATATATTTTCACAGAGAGAAAATTCTCTGTTATTTCTGCCTGATTTCAATAATCCTGTTAATTCTCCTTATTGAAGGGGTTGAATAAGTTCATGTAGCTCAAATCTCGTTGATATTAGACGAAGTGTTGTGCAACCTTCCCTATCTATTTAATGGTCATGGCCTCCTTTCAATACCCTATGACCCAACAGCAATCCCTCCACCTCAAACACCTCCATAGAAGTATTTCAGGTGAATGGATTGCCTGCCAAAAACCACGGAATGTAGAGTTCTCTGATCCTCAGCAGGGCAATCCGGAATCTTACTTCCACTTGTTGATATTTTGATTCAGCCGCGGGAACCCGAGCGCCATCAAGGTTCCCAATCCTATAACGAACCCCATCGGCATATAAAGCGGGATTTGTGTTACTGTTCCCATCAATGCAAAGATAGGGATACTGATGATTGCAGTTGCAAATATGAGCCACCCGGAATTTACAGCTTCGTTGGCTCTTTTATACATTGTATACTTGCTGCCAAAACAGAGTAGGACAATTCCCGGGGCAAGCAAATTTAGTGTATGACCTGTAATAGTGCTTGAAAGGCCGTAAGATGTAATTAAGACGCCGAGTATTGTCACAGGCGTAAGATTGAGTTTCCAGTAATCCTTATTTCCTGTGACTATCTTGGCTATTATCCATAGCCCACATAACCATGTTACGGAAATCGGCGCATTAATAACTTTGACAAATAAGGCAATAGTGGCTATGGCTAGGAATAAGACTGTACTCCAGCCATTTAAATTGTCATGCTTTGCTCTGTTTGCGAGCATGCATCCAGCTGTAAAAACGAAAACCAGAAACAATACAGGCCCAGGGTTTTGAAGTGGCGCATCAATGAATGCAGAGATTAAAAGTGAGCTGACCGCAACTACGATCAGCGAAATAATCAGCATTCTGAGCCTGATTATATCTATTTCTCTTTTCAGATTTTGCATAATTACCTCTCTTTTTTTTTGAGTTTCTACTTAATTTCAATATCCTCGCTTTTTTTTAATTGTATCATCCTCCTTTCTAGGTAATTTCCCATTGTACGCCTACCATTTTAACGCTGCATTCGCATCCTTCCGTTCCGCAGATTATACATTTCTTTTTCAGGTCCAGAATCTGGACTCCTGCAGGCACGCAGTCGCATTCTTTTTCTCCTGCACAACGGCATTCCTCTCCTGTTTTTGGACATTTCTTTCCAGTTGGCATCTTTCCCCCTTTCGTTTTAATTTGACAACAGTTTGCCGTAATCCACATCTTCATAAAATTCCTGCATTCTTTTGATGACAGGCATCGTAATAAACAGGCTCCCGAGCATTATTGCAGCGGGCAGGTAGGGCAGCTTTGGTAGTGTGTAATAGCCCATTGCTCCTGCAACGCATGCCGCTACTACTGTTTCTATGATGATGCGCCTTAGCTGTTCGCATTTATAGAACTTGACACTCCATACGAACAGAAGAAATCCGACAAAAAATCCTTTGTATGCCTGATGGCCGATCATTGCTGCCGTTAACGAATAGGCAGAAATAAGCATCCCGCCAACGATAAGAAAGCGCATCTGCGGACCTGACAGGCTGCTATGCTCCTCATATTTCTTTCTTTGCGAGCCGATTATCGCAACCACCGCCCAAGTCGCCAGGATTAACAATAGAGATATATTCATCCCGATCAACTTCAAGAAAGATCCGATGATCATAAGCGCACAAAGCAAGCAGCAATTCCAGAAGCGCAGTCCTGCCTTGTTGTACAACATTGCTGAGTAGGTCCCTACGATGGTGAGAACCACACCTTGGACAAAAAAGGGCGTGATCCTTACCGGGATGGTCAGATTTGCTGATACCATAATTAATCCAGTTATAACCACCACAAGCCCACCGATTAGTCCTTTGAGTCTGTATTCCATTGAGCCCTCCTTTTTGTAGTTATTAAGCGTTAACAGTTATACACTCACCTCAATCATCTTGTTTAAGATAATTCAGGTGAGTACCCCCCTCGCACGCTTTAGTTATAGCAAGGGGGGCTTTGTCTATCTCATCTTCATAATTCCATCACCCCCTTTCAATGCGGGCATGCTTTAGACCCATCCTGATCTTCGATTTGGATAAGAGGATCGGTTTTTTCCTTTGGTAGCGATAAGTAGGACGCCTCTGTCCCGCAAGCTCTGCAATCAGCCAGGTGCGCATCGATTATCTTACTTTTCAACTTGGGTAATCTCTCGCCGATATGATCCGCAAGACAAGCGATTACAGTTTCACATCCCCACTCAGCTTCAAACCATACACCTTTGCATCTGTTGCAGGTGGGCAGATGTTCTTCCACCTCTGCAAGTCTGTCTTCCGGAACGTCCCATCCATAGTTTTCAAATATCCAGTTAATGGGAGAACACGCCAACGTGCTGGTCGTTATACGAATCCGAATAAGGCCTGTTTTACTGATAATATGTATCTCCGGCATAATGGGCAGTCCGCCTTTCGCAAGTTCCTCAACCGGTTTTTTGAGACGCTGTATTAAATGAGGCATGATTTGAGCCGCATAGACCTTTTTTACTGGCGTAGGTTTCGGCTTTTTTGGAAGGAAAAGATCATGAATTTGCGATGTCCATCTGGATATTTTTCCGCCTTTTGGAATTATAACATGATCCAGATTCAACTGACCTACCTTATGAATTCCCTTAATCACTTGAGTTGTGTTGTCTGCAAACAATACTGCTCCTTCAACATCATCCTTTGCCAGTGATACAAACGGATTTTTCGCATCTGCAACAATCAATTCCCAGTCATGCGGAATCGTAATAAGTTGTTGCAGCTTCTTAATTCGTTCTTTTGTACCGTACACCCATAATTTTTTCATTGTAATAACCCCCCTTTGAATAAACATTAGACAAGTTAATTCCATTCTCTGATCAAGAAACTAAGTGATTATCTCCTTTCTTTCCCAAAATTATCATTTTATTATTATACGTTCTTCTATCTAAATCATGCCTGCTAACTCTCAAAGTTTGAAATTTGGCAATTTCCAAGCTTTTCCATATTAACTATTGTTTCCTAATTGTTTAGTACTTTAGCTAATAAGGTCTATTATTATTTCAAACAGATGTTTGAAATGAGCAAATAGGTACGCTCTTGTATTTAGAGTGTTTCTTGCAAGTGTTTGCATAGATTGGTCCAAATACGGTATTAATTTTTTTTAGTTAAGTATGATATATTGGATTATCCACCCCCTGTGGTTTATTACTACGACTTAGAAGTAGCATTTAGTTTAAAAGGTTTATGATGAATCACTCTCTATTTGGCAGTTATTTTGATTATAGCTTTGATTACGATAAAGATTGTTAAAAGCACTAATCTTTTTTGGATTCCAAAATGTATGATTTTATGTTGACAGATAAGCGAACGATTATGCTATCTTCTTCTGCTTTTAACGTATTCAATAACTTTAGAGATATTATCTGTTTTATTTCTTGAAGCCTTAGATGCAACTCTATATATTGCGTTTAGTGAATGTTTTGTTTCTCTTGATACAGCCCTAAAGCTGGTTTTTCCTTTGAAGTTATCATATATCTTCTGAATCTCCTTTTTAGAGAGTTTTGAGCAGTACATTTCAGTCCCTTTGGTTTTGGCAAAACATACGTTGCACATTGTACATCGATAATTCTGCACCCCATTTTTCTTCTTACCAAACTTAATAACATTTAGTCCTTTAACATTAAAGTGTTTACATTTTTTATTCAGGCATACAACATCCAATAACTGTCTTTTTTTTGGCATAATATAACTCACTGGATAACTAATATTTATAACTAATGTTTTAGAAGTCAGCAATTATGATATATTGACTATCAAAACGATAGGTAAAAAAAGAAAAAAAAAGGCGAAAGTCGATTACATAACAGTTTCATAAGAAACAGTTAAGTAAAAGTCAGTCGCCTTTTGTTTAATTCGACAGAGTTTTGTTCTAAGCCCCGGAACCGGGATTAGTTAAGGGGCCTTGAGGTTAAGATTACTTACTTTGTTATCGCTTCCAGAATGGTTAGAGCATGCTGGATATTTCTATCTGCCTGCTCCAAAGTTTTCGGGACTTCACAGGGGCGGACAATCTCCTCTCTTATCAGGACAAGATATTTTAATAGGATGTCCGCTTCACGTAATTCAGCCTTGGCAGGTTTCTTCCCGTTGACCAAAACAGCAACACAGTTCCTGTCGTACTGGTAGGTGTTGCCGCTTTTATATACAACAAGAAGATTACCTTTATCCGTGATAACAATGTGTAGTTCACGGAGCTTTGCCCTATAAGCTGGGACTTGGCGATACAGGTTGATCTTTCTGATCGAATCGCAAACCATCTGCCTTATTTGGTGAACGGGTCGCGCCAACGAAACAGCCCCATGCCCATCACCCCATGTAGAGATATTCTGAAGATAAGCATCGTAAATCAAAGTTTGATCAGGTGTTGGCGCCCGACCATTGTACAAAGTCAACTGGCACCCTTCATATTTCAAAGGGCCATTTATTGAAGTAACGACTAAAACATCGTTCCCCTCATTAATAATACTAATCCCTTTTTCTTTGAGGATCTTTTGGAATCTGGGGGTATTAAGTTTATCCCGAATGGTTGAACTTGCAGTACACTCAGCCCAACCATTCCCAGCCAACAGGAGCAGTCCAACAAGGATATAACATCTTTTCAGTTTCATAATCTATCTCCTTATATTTTTTAATTATGTTGTATCAATCTGTCCATCTCAAACACTTCCGCAGAAGTATTCCAGATGGAAAGATTGACAGAAAGGGCGGCATTGTTTGATTACCGCAATCACCGCCCTTTTCCGTTTTAGACACCGAAGTCGTTGTACTGATGCTCCGGTGAGAGGATGTTAACAGAATACTTCTTTCCCGCTCGTAATTGAATTAGGATTTTGTAGATTACTAGCTACCTCCTTTTTATTTTCCGTAAATCCAGTTTACAAGCTCTTGAACATCCGTTATCTTGGGGTCATCAATCTCCCTACAATTTCCCTGGCGAAACGGGTTCAGATCCGCACCACCCAAATCACTAAGTATGATGACCCTCTCAAAGGCGTATCCTTTCAAACCATCGAGAGAGGCCTTGTCAGAGACAGTCTCGATATTTATGTGAGGATACGTTTCATTTACTTCAACTTCTTTAAATCGTTTTGATAGGATGCTAATTTTCTTGGTATCCCCTATGATAAGCAGTTGGATCGGTATCAGCGATTCCCACCGCTCAATGGGTTGATCATCGGGTGTACGTACTCTTATCGCAATGAATGGCGTACCAAAATTCACAAACCCGTGCAAGTCTTTTACAGTCAATCTGGACCGCACAGATGTAAGCGCTGTCCCAAGCAGCGCAAGAAAAAACACCACCGTATCATTGTGTGAATCGATGAAAAAAATCAAAAGGATTAGGTTAAGCGCAACAAACGTGATAACTGCTGCCTTGATTCTTAAGAAGAGCGGGAAGGGTGCGTATGAAGCAAAAAGAAAGGTGATACATGCTATAGTAATCCTGGAAAACGGGCTACCTATAAGGTAATCTATGGTAACCCATCCAAAAGTAAAGGCAGTTCCCCATATCACCACTCCCGCAAGAAATACGTTCAGGGGAATAATCATTCCCGCAGGTCTTCTGATCGGGCTGTAATAATAAAACCAGCCTGTAACAGTGAGCATGCATAAAACCGACACCCAGCGAATTGGGACCAGCACATCAATCCCAACAATAACAAAACCTGTGACGAAAAGTAACAGTTTCATAATATCTTGCTCCTCTATTAGCGTTATAGGATATTCAATCGCAAGGGTAAGTCCTGGTCCCGCAGCCGGGCAACATCTGCAGGACCAGGTCTGAATTTCACGGCAGTTTCTGGACAATTCACCCGCTTCGTTCCACACAGCTGCTGTGGAAGATTAAATTATTTCAAAGAGCCCAGTGGACTTAATCTTATTTCCATGGAAGTCCGTAATTGAAAGCCGGTATCCGTACTTCCACCTGATTAGGTCCCACTTTTTTAAAGTGGAGGTGGTTTTTGTATGCATACCCGCTGCCACGGATAACCGCTTGACTTTTGTCGGAGTTATAGTAAACAGAGTCCATATCACTGCAGGTTACAGCAAGTTTCCCGTGGTGAAGCTCGATTTTGACAGTTGTCATCTCCCACGATTTCTGGTACGCCGAAACCCAGAAGGGTAACTTGGCAACAACGACCGGGTTAACCAATCCTCCAAGTTCTTTTTTCACCTTTGAGATGTTATCCTCTGTCTCGCCGCCCATCTTAGTGAGCATGTTTTCCGCCGCTTCCCTGCCTGAGGCAGCTTCATAAAAAACTACAAACTGTCTCGGCACGTCTTGATTAACGTACGGATTGATCAGTTCATTCCATAGATTGGGCGGAACTGCGTTTTTTCCGCAGCCAAATCCCACGAGCAAAACTGCAATTAATACCCCTAACGGTTTTCTACACATAACTTTTTCTCCTTTGTAAATTATGGAATACCTCTTGTGGATTACTCGGACATGATCATTTCCGGGAAAATGCCTCGCACTTTGACCGCCTTTTTGAGAAGGTCGAAAAACTTCTGCATAACTTCGTCTTCAACTTGGGTTCCGTAAAACGTAACCGGTCCCAAGTAGACTTTCCATATTAGTTCTGTTTCACGCGGAGGTGGATCCTCTCCGACCGCACTTCCCATAATCCAGGGATGGTCGAGGTAGCGTAAAAATTGGAGGCCGTATCCCTCTGACTTACTCTTGTACACCTTTATTTTAAATATCTCCTTTTTGCCAAAGCCATGAGATGCTTTGACCTTGCCAGCAGTAATGGTTTCCCATTGGGCAGGCTTGCCGAAAGTCACTTTGGCAGAGGCGACGGGTTCGACGCTGGCGGATTCCATTTTATCATTAATCCGGATTATAACTCGGCTAAGGATCAACCGGAACAGGTCCTTTACCTCCTCATCCGGAATCCGGTCAAGCTTCCGCTTTGATGCCCGTAGTTTCCAATGCTGGGCACCTTCTTCCAGCAGTGCCGGAACAGCAACCGGCTCAAAATTGCAGCCAGCTAGAGATAAAGAAAAGTCATTGAGACAAACCGCACTTGCTAGCCGCTTTGCCTGACCCAGATGGAAATCGAAATCCTGCTTGTTCTTTTCGTCCGCTTGAACCTTCTTCCAACCAGCCTCCATTTTCGGAACCCACTCCCGCTGCTGCTGGAGAAAATCCGAACATTTTCCTTCCGTATCGGTGAGCGTCAAAACCCCTTGCTCCATCGTAATCATCACCCGCCGTTTGGTGTTCCGGAAGATAAGCCCTTCCAAATGGGTCAGGTGTTCCTTTTGGATGTGATATAAAGGTAGGGTGAAAACAGCCATACCCACATCGTTGTTAAACCGATACCGGATATACCCGTAGCCGGTTTTTTGAACTTCATGGGTTACACCCGGGATGTCAACCTCAACATTGAGCTTTTTGACCGGATTGGATCCAAGGACGATCATCGGCTCTACGACCTGGTCTACAATCAGCGTTTCCCCCTGCAGTTCAAAGGTCACGCCGGTTGCGTACTGGACCGACCAGAGGTTCAAGTCCTTGACATCTTTGCCGCTCATCTCCCCCAGATACTTGGCGGTCCCGGTCCCGTGTCTTTGGATCGTGACATACCCATCTCCAGGAGCCCTGAACCGGAGCTCTACAAGCGGCGATGTCCACGGATTTTTAACAATGATGTGCTTGATCGAATACGTCTTGTGTTCGATCCGGAGCGTTCGCGATTCATCTCGTTTATCGGGCATAACCGCACAAGCCGCAATTAAGGCAACCCCCAGCACCAGCCAACATACGATCAAGGTCCGTTTCATATGTTTCTCCTTTCGTCTTGTTATCTCCTAGGAAACCTCTAGTCCAGAAGATACCTTTGCGTTAATTGTTTTTCATAGGTCATCAATTTTTGGAATTTCCCAATACTTCCGCCGAAATTCCACCTTCATTTTATCACCTTGGATGGTTAAAGTGTAAACAGGTCCTTGAAAAGTCTGGATAACCATCTTTTTGTCTTCGAGAACCGGTATATGGCAATCAAAATCGTCTACAATAAATTTACCCTCCACCAAACGAAAATTTCCAAGGTGAATTCCGTGAAACACCGGGTGGAATTTGAAGAAGCGGATATTCGCTATCTCAATTTCCTTACCCTCGTTCCCGAACGTGTCTATTCGGACAGATCTATAGTCGGATGGGAAGGGGTCTTCGTAAGGTTTCATTCTATCCGGAACCTCAAAATAGTCAGAATAGCTGTCTATCTCCGGAAAATAGTTTACTCCCAAGTAATCCATTTGTTTCAGTTCATGTAGAGAATAGAATCGTGGTGATGGTCGGAATACCAAGGTGTAGTAATTCTTTTGTTGGTTTAAAGACCATGTCACAAAACTGCCAAAGCGGAGATACTGTTGTACAGTGACCCGCCTTGATTCGATCCAGACTTGGTCGGTTTTACTGTAAGATAGAATGCCTAAAAATTCATTATTATCTGTCTCTAAAAGATAATGACCCTCGAACAGTGCCCTACCGATTACACATCCAGGCATGGGGCTGTAGACTTTGAACTTTTTTTCCGGCGTTGCCCAAATCCCGTCATGTTCTACAACCATTTCAGCTCGAGCGTCATAGCTGAAGATTAAAATTAAGCATAAGATACTTTTTTTCCAGTTCATGATTCCTCCTCATCTATTTGAATTTGATTGTTATCGTTCCATTTTCATTCGTAATCACCTCTACCTCGCCATGATTTTGGCGATATTTTTTGACTTTTTCCATGATAGAGGCTTTGGCTTTCTCAGCTCCTGGCGGATTCGCCATGGCTTTTTGCCCGAAATTATACACGTTTAATAGATTTAGAATATCTAACTGACGAGTCAAAATGGTGTTTTCCTCGGTAACGGCTTTCAGTCTCTGAGAATGATAATCCTCAGCCGAGGGTTTAATGATTTTCCTAGCTTTTTTGATAAGTTGATTCAGAACCGTAAGGACACGGTCTTTTTGTCCAGAAAAATCAATTGCAGTAAACTTGACACTGAATTCCGACAATCCTTCTGGACTAACGAACAACATACCTAAAGTCGGATACCATTTGTACTGTGCACCACCTTCCATATGCTGGCATACTGCTTCAGCTCCAGCAAAGGAAACTGAGAAAAACTCGTTACCTTCACCCGGTACTTTACATATTGCTTTGTCCTCGCTCATCTTTTCCCATTGTAGGGTGGCGAGGCCATATTCCAGTTTGAGAAGCATCGGAACACTGACCTTGAGCCTAACCAGCGGTTCTGCAGAAGCAACCCCCGAGATCAAAAAGATCGCCGCAACAACACAAAGAATTCTGACATAATTTCTGTTCATCATAATCTTTACCCTCCCTCCATGTTTTACTGTTTATAGACAAATACCATAACCGACTGTTTAATACCAACTCCCGTAATAACACCTCCTTTTCGGATTATTGGTTTCTTATTTTGTATCCAAACATCCCGTAGGCATTTTACTGAGTTCTGGTCGGTGCCCCTTAATGTCTGATTATTTTTGGTCAATAAGGTGTTTTATTTTTTCTTTTACCTCTTGTGGCCATTTCCCTCTTATTTCTATCTCCGCTACTCTCTTTTTGCTACACCATGTTGTCTCCATATATATCGTGGAGCGGTTCCCTATAGTTCGGCCAAATATAATCTCTACCTTTCTATTAGCCGTCCAATCAAAGGTAGATATAATCGTCAAGAATTGGCCGAATTTCTCTTCTGCTTCCTTAACAATCGATATTGCGAACTCTGTCGGTCCGCTGGAATAAAAGACTTTCCGGCAACCCGAATCGAATTCTATTTTTTCCTTAAGGTCCGAGATTATAGGGTATTTATAATCTCTGTATCTTCCTAAGGATCGGTGTATTCTTCCTGAAAATTTGACGTTCAAATTTCTATCATATTTATTGAACCAAGAATTGCAATCAGCCATGTATTTCCCATTTTTTTCTCTAAGAATGGTCAACATGTAGTTCCATCTGGACCCACTGAGCTCACCTTTTCTAAAGCCTTCAAATGTTTTCAATAATTCTTTTTTTGATTCCTGGTCAATATCTTTAATATCAATATGGACCAGTAAATCCGTATTTGCCAAAATATAATTTTCGTTAAAAATCATATCTTCTTGGACTCCATCCGCGACTGCTGCAGTCGCAAAAATTCCCACAAAACCGATAGCCAGAATCCATATCATCATTTTTTTCAACATGTTTCACATCCTTTCTTTTCCAGGTCGTCGATTTTAATGTCTCCTTAAGACAAATTTTAAAGTGGGTAACCTGGTCTTAACCCCACTGTTGCCTAAGCTTACCTGCACAGTAAGTGCGTCCGCCCCAACTAGCTCTTCTTAGGCCTTAAAGGTTAATATTTTTAAGAGTAAGAACTCTGTTATTTCCAGATTAAAGCCCAGCCCTTAAGTCATTGCTACTCTTCCAAAAAGCAGGTTGCGAAAAGTCTAGCACTTATTCTTAAGAGCTGGGTCCGTAAAGCGGGTTAGGGGTTTCTCAAAGATAAAAATTCCCGTAATCGTTTAATTGCTGTCGGTTAGGGCATCCGGACACGGCGTCGTTAAACCTTTCGCAGCCTCGATGATATCCGGAAGACGCTCCGCCCAATTCTGCAACCATTTTCTTTCGTTCGGAGCATCGATCTTAAATATGGTTGCACATTCAACGCCATCCCGCGCGTTTGAATACCACCCCACATACACTTCCAGATGATAAGGCATTTGCGGGTTTACCGGCGCAGCAATGTCAATCCGTTTTACAGGATCCACCCGCTCACCCCACTCTCTGGTGTACCACTTTCTCAGCCACTCCGGAGCGCCGTGGTATATTTTTTGGTCAAGCGCGCCAGGAAGCTTGCGACTTGCAGAAATCCAAATACCCACAGATTTAGTGGGCGTTATGACTTCCTGTACAGGCCGCGTAGCAACCATCTTACCCACTATTTTGTGAAGCGCAGCATTCCATTCGTGCTTAAATCCCTTTGGATCAGCCGTTATTTTAACTGGTTTTTTGTCCTCCGTCGCAACCCCCTTCTTCCATGGCCTGACAATTATTTTGAATCCGCCAGAATCACTGTTTCGATCTACATAAACCTCTATGATATCTGAGGCCGCAATCCATTTATTATCAACGTACCGAAGACAGGGCGGTATATTCTTATATACACCATTTTCCGTTTTCTCGGTGATAACATCCCGCACCCCTGCCCCAATGTTGGCGGACAGCCGAAGGTAGGCCACTAAATCCTTGTGCCATGTTTTGGTATGTAGGTCATAAATCCCCGCACATTCCGCCGTATCCTTCATGACCTGGAAATGCCGCTCCTTCATACCGCGAGTGTGACCAGGATCAGGTAGCGCTTGGAAGCGGTAACCCTGGGGAAGCTCGTCTTCCACAACAAACGGAAGCTGTTCAGCAGGAATATCTTTCACCCCTATCGGCAGACTCTGCTCATCATACCGATATACCTTTCTTCCAGCAAATAGGAACACCTCTCCGTAGGAAGTGATCCATACAATCTTCCCCAGAGCACCCGGGTAGGTAATAGCATAATGCCCGGAAGGAAATTTAATTGCCTCATAATACGCACTCCACCCTACAGGCGGACTCAGCGGAGTGGGTACAGGAGGTTTCAGTTCAGAACGGATCACCTGAAATAATCCCATCACTTTATCCGTATTGAATTGAGTAACGTGCGAGATACGGTTAATCCCAGCAGCCCTCTCCCAGTCTGAAAAGGGAGCCGCAATCACGTTCGAAATTAAAGAAAACACCAGGGCAATAGCCAACGTGGAAATTCTGTACAATTTGTTCATTTGTCACCTCTCATACATAAGTTTTGTTACAAGTTAGAAGAAATTGGGCCTCTATACTCACACGATATCCTTTTTCAACTATCTACACCTCCAGTTCAATTATCACCCGACCTGGCAAGGGTATACGTTTTTATATCAAAGAGCATAGTAGAAAGTTGGTATACTCAAAGTTTTTTTCGTAACTCTTTCAGTGACATATTTGCCACTTTTAGTAATACCTCTTCCTCATCACCCCCTTTTGTCTTCATTTTTTTAAAGACGCTTGTCCTTAATTTTTGAGCTACCTCATCAGTTTTATAATCGATATATTTCTGAGGTAACTCCTCCGAAAAAAGCGTTGCCAGGTTATCCAACTTCCTCATGTGTCTTTCGACCATGAACCAGGCGTCAGCTTTGAATTTTTCTGCCATCTTGATGGTCTCGTTTGGGTTGCCCAATCCCGCGTACCTTTCGACATTGGCAACCAATCTGACCATCTTTGCTTTGAAGGATGCCTGAACAGCCTTCGTTTCTAGATATTCCAAGGGGTACTGTTTGGCCCACCTCTCAATAAACAGTGGAACCTTTGATATGTCGCTGTCTATCCATGACAGAATGAGATCACGAAATATCTTCAGAGTCTCCTCATCCAGGTGCCCTTCTTTTTTCGCCTGATGTATTGGAGTTAAAACATACCCCTGAGAAAGAAGGTCCTGGAGGTATTCTCGGCGGACTTTTCTCATCCACTTCCAAACGTCCGATTTGGTTTGAAGAACCGGGAACAGGTCCAGCTCTATCTCCCTTTGAACCCATGACATCCTGTCCTCCAGATCTATATATTTTCCTTCGGAGGAACGTCTCTCCATATATTTTGCCTTCTCTAATTTGGCCTGGAGTATAGGCCATCTGAAGTATAGATAAAAATCCGCAAACCAGTCTTCTCCAGCAAGGGCTTCACGAACTAAGTGCGCATAGTTCTCACCCTTACCCGTAATGCGGTATTCTGTTTTTTGATAAGCCCAGTTCATAAAATCCGGATCTTCCAGAACCAGGCCCTTGCATATCTGCCGATACAGGAGCTGATCCCTTTCGGCCAGGGTTTCACTCTCACCAAGCGGGTTAAAATTCTCAATTGAGTACCTGTTGTACATCTGCCAGGCCGAATCAAAATGGCCTGACGCAACCTGTTGTCTGACCGACCTGTCGAAAGCTTCCCCATATACTTTGATGAGTTGCTTCCTTCCCTGTTCATTTCCGGAGAATATAGTAAACTCTCTCGGAACCAGATTAAACTTGAATCCCAAGAGAACAATCAAACAGGTAATGACATGAATTGCGATTTTCCAAGGAAATCCTTCCCTGTCAAACGAAAAGTCCCTTTTAGGGAATATATTTCCAAGCATAGCAAAAATTCCAGCGGTAATCAGCCATCCTAACAGAACCCATGCGATCAGGAACCATCCCGGGAGAAGACCGCCTGCCTTTGCGCCATTTTTCGAATTAATTCTTTCTTTCGGTATGAAACCTCGGACCCAAGTTATGTTGTCCGCATTTTCTGTTGCCTCCTTAATCGGCTGGAGGTTTATGGCAATATCATCCCTTGTTACAGGTTTGTAATCCACAGTTGAGATTGCTACGATTGTCATGATTGCCAGGATAACGAAAATAATACTTTTCTTCATTTCCCACTTCCTTTCTTTTCCAGGTCGTCGATTTTAATGTCTCCTTAAGACAAATTTTAAAGTGGGTAACCTGGTCTTAACCCCACTGTTGCCTAAGCTTACCTGCACAGTAAGTGCATCCGTCCCCATCTTAGGCCTTAAAGGTTATATGTTTAAGAGTAAACTCTGTAGAAAAGTGATTTATTTAGGAAACATTCCTAATCTTCCCACCTCAACCATTTCCTAAGAAATAGCTCAGATGGAAAGATTAAGGGAGCACCGATAAGGCTTGAAAGCTTTCTTTAATCCGGTCGGTGCCCCTTTAATCTTTTCTTTTCCAACCTGTTCTGTCCAGTTCAGGCACCAGACCAGGCAAGGGTTGGATCATGAAGTCAGTTCTTCAACCGTAAGATTCGGTAACTGCAAAACGAATTCCTTTAAGCTTTTCATATCCTTATCGGTCATCGATTTGCCTCCATCTTTTGTGAATCCGCCTTTTTCAACCCATCCGTAGATGCTGTTTCCTATTTGGTCGTAATAGGCACACAGCTTTTTTGCCACTTCTTTTGGGTTAAAATAATAGGTAGGGTCCATAAGTTGATTGTAAACCGGACGAACCTTATGATCTATCACCCACCTTGTAAATATTTCTCCACCTTTCCCCCATTCCGGAAAGTCAGTCTTTTGCCAGACTCTCCACAGGGCCGTGGAGTAGAAATTGGGATCGTTTGGGTTTCCAGTCCCATACCCCATATAGTACTGAACATTCAATAGCCTTACCTTATTTTGGTCAAAAGGCACAGCCCCAACCAGAACTTTGGCAGAGCCGGGTATACTGTTAAATACCAAGTACTCTTTGCCAACGTTTTCAATCCGAGCAGAACTACTCAACGAGTATCCGTTGGCAAACCATAGCATGCCTTCAGTCATGTATGAGAGGTTCCTTTCTATGAGATACTGTACCATTCCTGTGGCCAGTTTCTTCATCTCATCGGGTTTTTTCTCAAATTCTCGGATGAACTTTAAGGCAAGATCCGAAAAATTGAAACCGTAACCCTGGTTCCCATAAAGGAACACCTGGCGGATTCCGTCGGAGCCTATTTCATTTGCCAGGTTTATGGAAAAATCCATATTTTCTGCGTCATTATAAACAGCAATCAGGTCCACCCTGGTTGCTTCCGAGTTGACATATTTTTTTAGACATGGGTGGTTTTGAAAAAAAGCCACCACCTCTTTGTCATGCGGGGTGTCGGGCGATGTTGCCAGTACCACCACCCCGATTACAATGATCAGTGCAACAAATATGGATCCAAAGGGCAGTCTTTTCATTTTCCACATCCTTTCATTTTGTTTTTTTCAGTTAATTGATTATTTTTCACCAAAATGTCAAGCTATGTTCCAATCACCTCCTTTACAAGTTGTATTGTTAAAACTATAGTTCCATTTTTTTCATAAATTATTTCCTGATAAAATTCGTTAAATCTAAAAGCCCTCCTTTCATAAGTAAATTAACATTTATATCAAAATAGCATTCGCGTACGTGAACAATTCCATCCTTCCGAGAAGAAACCAAGGCTGTATAAAGCTTCTTTTCAAAAAATTACAGTTTGAACTTATAGCTTTAACTACCTAAAACAGCCTTCTTTTGGTACAAACGTAAAATTTGCCACATTCCACGTCTTTCCATTGTTAACAAAAACTTTTTTTCCCAAAAATAATTGGTACTAGTTAACAACAGCCTCATTTTCATTATGAACAAAAGTTCAAGTTGAGCAAATGTGGTAAGCTCGTGTAGTTGGGCTAAATTGTTGCAATGATGCAATAATTTAAATCCAAATACGGTATTAATTTTTTTTAAGTAAACATGAATCTGTCTAAGTTATGGAAAAATGAATTGTATTTTTCTTCACGAAATCTTTGCCATAAACTTAGATCCAGCAGTTGTGAAATTCAGCTTTTTGATCTGGGAATTTCCGTCTTTTTCAGATTTGATAAGCCCAATATCTTCAAGCTCTGTTTTGATATCATTTCCTTTTCTTGCGCTTAAGCAAAGCTCTTTGTAAAGCTGTGTAACGCTTAAGTTTTCTCCAGTATTCTGCAATTTATCTAAAAATCTGAAAACATTGATAGGATAATTACGTGATTTGGCAACAGTCGAGTTCCATAGGTCCAGAAATTTAGCGATCTCTGATCCTGCAGGCGTCTCCAAAAACAGCTTGAATGCCTTGTTTATGTCCCCTGTATTGAAGTTTCGCGCCTTAAAATCAGCCTTTGCCTCTTTTAATGATCTGGTCTGTTCCAAAACCTCTAATATCTCTTCGAATATCTGTTTTTGAAGATGATTTTTCATAAGCACCTTTTTCTTGCCTATCTGCAGCGCTTTTTCCATATCTTTTTTCACAGCAAGCTGCATCTTGATTGTTTCATCGTTAGTGATTTTAACACCAGACGCTCTTGTTGCATCTTCTATTCGCCTGATCTCTTTTACCAGATTCTCTGCTTTGATCATCTCCTCGCAGTGTTTCAATCGTTTTTTCAGGAGGCAGCTTTTTTTGACATAATCTCTAAGTTCTGGATCTGTAAGCAGCATATCTGAAAACTGCAGCTCTTTAACTTTAAGTAAGAACGGCTCATGGTACCGTTCTGTAAGTTTAACAACAGCCTCTCCCACGTTTAACTGTGTAAATATCCTTTTATCGTCGTACAGAAACATAAGTTTGGCAATAGTATCAACATCAAACGGGTGTATCTGCTGAAACGCGATGTTTGTTGAGCTGTTTCCTATGACTGTGTCTGACAGCTTTGATGCGTGCTGGTCTAAACAAACTAAGCTGATGCCATATTCTCTAATCTCTCGATAGATTGTATCTGTGACACTTTCCTGTATAAACGCCGTTTTTTGTTTTAAAAAGATATTGTGCGCTTCGTCTACTACTAGAGCGCACGAAAATTCATTTTTAGCATGATCTGAATTAGCTTTTTTATGTTTGTATATGTATAAAAGCATAAATGAGCAAAAAAACTTTTTTTCCATTGTGCCAAGCGAATCAAGTTCAAATACCACCTGGTTTTCAAGCATTTCAGCTACTCCAAGGTTGTGCTTTGATTTATCGTTTATTGTATTGCCAAACTCCCCAAATGTTAAGCTGTGAGCGATACGCAGAGCGCTTGTAAGCCATTCAGACTCTCTTGACCTTGGCCCTGGTTTTGACGACATATCCTCAAGCCTGTCGCGTATTTGATACCATGTAGGATAATTATCAGAGCCGCTGTAGACTCCAAAATCCCTAAATGCTTTCTGCATAACTTCTGAGAGCAGTTTATGCACACCATACGATGCTCCGTAGCATTCGCAGAATAAGTCGCACAGTATTGTAATCCATTCATCTGGTGCAACATTTACTGGTGGCTTATTAACATTAAATCTGAAAAAATTGCTGGCTTTAGGTTTGCCTACTGTAAATATTACCACATCTTTTGATAGTTGAGTTAGCCTTCTAAAACTTCTTTTCCAGTCGAAAACGATAAACGGCATTTTATTTTTGATAAAAGTTGATAATATTCTTAGAGCAAACGTAGTCTTTCCTGACCCGCTCATTCCGGTTATGCATACGTGTCTTGTCCAGTCTTTTGCCCTTAGTCCAAAAATTTTAGGTTGTTTGTTTGGAAACGATATTTCCCCCAGGTTATAATCTGCAGACATATCATTTTTCGGCATATTTAATATCACCGATTGGTCAAGCATGCTTTCGTCCACATATCTTGAATATAATGCTAAGATGATAGCAAAAATTTCCTGTTTTTTTTCCTGGGATTCTGCAAGTCCGTACTCTAAAAAAAGCTCATCGATCTTATTGCCCAGAAACGGCCTAAGCTTTTTACATATTGTTTGAAAATCTAATATATTATCTTTCATTTTTCTGATAAGATGGAACTTAGAAGCGCCATTCTTCCTTTTTTCTCGCTTAGTTCTCTTTGCAGCTGCCGCCTTTCTTCTTTTAGTTTTGCAATATCCTGCCAGCACTGCAATTGTTCTTCTCTTTTAGATTGGATAAGTTCAATAACTTTGGATTTGATCATGATAAGCTCTCTTTTGACTCCTTGGTCCTGGATTCTTAGTGTAGAAAACTGGGCGATAAAGTTGCTGATTTCCACTTCATGTTTATTTAGGTCTTCAGTTAGCTCTTTATGCAGTGCCTGTCTTTGGACAATTAATTCTTCTACGTCTTGTAAGCACTCGATAACAGAATCAACAGAATTTTTATTCATCTGCCCAAACACATCATTAACATATAAATCGAATTCAGCAGGTTTAGAAGCGTATTTTTTGATAGCCTCGTCGATATCTCCTCTGGGCGAATAATCCTTAGCGATCATTTTTTTCCTCCATTTTTTTAAATTTTTAATATTATTACTTACTAGTGATTAATTTAACATATGTTAATCATTCAACTATATAAATCTTTCGTTTTTTACCCCTTTAATGTGGTAACATCCAACTCCGCGATAAAACCCCAGAGTTCCACAAAGTTTTGAAATGTCATTACTAAAGGATGGTCCTAACACAAAAGTTTATAAATCCAAATCGACCTTCCGGTATTAAAATGCCTATTTATGAAATGCGAAAAGAAGATTCAGGTATTTGGGTTTCGACGGGTAATTTAGAGGCTGATGTTGAAATGTATTCAGCGATGAGAAAAAGAGAGGGTAATCGTCGATTAGGTACCGTCAATTCAGGGCGTCGAAATTTTCTAAAATTTTTAAGTGTTCTACCATTTTTGGCAACTGATCTTGGTGGTCTTTGCAACTCCATTGCAGAAGCAGCCAACGTAACAATATTTGACCAACCTCCAGAAAAAGAAGAGTATGCCCATCTTAATAATGTTCGGTTTATTAGATTAAGTCCTGGTACGACTATTGACAAACCTGTTCTTGATGAAAAAGGGCCTCTTGTGTGGGATAGGCACCAGATTTGTAATGTGTATGTTCAAGATTTGTTTGGTACTCCATTTTACCTCCCAGTTACATTAAAAGGTATGGCAGAAGGATTTAAAGAATTGAATTCTGGTAAAGTGGAAAAGATTGGGGGGGTATACAAAGATTGGGGCATCCCAACATTAAGGCAATTAATGGGACCCACTTTTATTGATTTTATGGATGAGGTCATGAAAATTCCGAAGTTGGGCTTTCCGCGTACGTATGCAAGAGTGTATGGGTATCTTTTTGATGGATGGTTTGAGCCTTATAATCCACGAGCGTCTTATGAAAGAAACTGTAAACAAGCAGAAATAAAGCCAATTGAGCAGCGCAAGGTGAGTAAGGATATTAAACGCTGCCTTGAATGGTATGAATTGTATCAAAATCAATCTCCAAGATTAGTGGATCCAGCCAATAGCCCTCCGGCGTTAGTTCGCCCAAATCAATTTACCTGGCATGATACCCGTGGACCCTATATTACAAAAACTCTTGCCCCTATCCGGCCAAACTATGCGGTTGTAGATATTTACACAGGCAAAACAGGGACTGTATTTTTTAATAAAAAAGACCAACAAAAAGTGATTGTCTGGCCAGTACGTCAGATGTCATCAACAGAACTTAGATGGTTAAGAAAGAAATACTCTCTTGAACCCATTGTTCCTTACAAATTAGAAAGGTTTGAACAAATCAGACAAATTGGGCCTTTGATAAGGATGTACATGGCTGATCGGTGGGACGAAGTGCTACGACAGCGAACAGAAACTGATATGAATGTTATTGGACAAGAATATAATTTTCTTCCGACATCCAAACTAACTGAAGGAAAATTTTAATTCATCTTCTCATACACTTTAACAAACAGTTCTTTTGGTATATCCATTCCAGCATCAACAAACACTTTCGCAAGCGCCATTCCTGCCTCATATTCATCCTCTTTGAATTTAAAAATTATAAGTTTACGCAAAGTATGATCACACAAAAATCCTTCGTTCATCTGCACGACAATTTTTTTATCATTTTTTCTTACAGTATTATCTTCCTGATCAAAATTGATCTCCCTAACATCATGTTTATACAATTCCCATTCAATTAAATCCATTACAATTTTTCTATATGAATTTTTTGAATATTCATTAAAATCTGCTATTTTCAAATAATTAAGAAATTCAACATCATTGACCAATTCAGGTTTACTAATTCTTCCGAGAAATTCTTTGACCTTTTGCCTTGCTCCAGGCTTTCCGTTTTTTACTCTTTTCCTCCATTTATTTTCCACCAGATATGCATATTCGTACTCATTACCGCTTTTCTTCCTTATTCTCTTAATGCGTATATAAGTCATTCTTTTATATTAATATACTCTTTCCTAAATCAAAATACTATTATCTTCACGGTAGGCACTAGGAATTTAAATAATTTTCCTTTTCATAAAGCCCTATAACCTAAGAATTTTGCTGTTTCAGCCCATTTTTTGGACTATTTCACCATTTGGGCTTTGCTCGGAAAATACTAAACTTTGGAACTTATAAAGCCTGCATTTATCATAGTCGAAATACTCATTAGGTCGCAATCCTGCTTTAACACACGTTTGTTCAATAAATGTCTTAACATCCCAATTATTTTCAACCGCCACCTGTGGCAGCAATAGTCCGGAAGAATACACTCCTCTTACGATTATTCCGTCTTTGCCTACTTGGATTTGTTGATAATAATCTTCCGGGTTTCTTACGATTACTACCTTTGGCAGTGTTAGTATTGAGATTTCAACTGTTACAAGATCAAATTCTTCTTTTGATAGTGGCGGAAACCGCGGATCTTTAAACGCTGCTGACTGTGCAGCTTCGATTATAGCGCGAGAAAGCGGGTAAACAGGTTCAGGAAAACCGATGCATCCTCGTAGGTTTCCGTTCATCGATAGGGTGACAAAGACGCCTGTAACCTCGGAAAATCCAGGGATAGTTTTAGGTTTTTTAGAAGAAAATCCAGCTTTAATTGAGTCACGTGCTAAGTTTATAAGCTTTTTAGCTTGCTCTAAACTAATCATTTGCCCTCATTATTTAACTTCTTTAGTAAAATTCTCTTTAAATTTATTATTAACCTTTTCAAGTCTTAAAGCAGCAGCAATTAGTACTTTTTTCGGGTCTTCCCCGTCTGTTTCAATTATAAATTTTGGCTCGCTTACAAGCGGATGCTTTACTGAATATGTAGCAACCTTCACATGATTATCATTCCATAATTCATTTTTCAGCGGATTACAGAATGTATGCGTTGTTCCTTTCAGTTCAAATATAAGTTTATTCTTTTTACTTTCAATAATATTGATATCCATTATTATCACCTGTCTGTTTGGAAATTTAATCTATTTAAATATTTATTGGAAATTTAGGACACTGTTCAAAATGTAGTTAGCATCTCACATTGCGAGCTTTCATCTATGATTAGATTAGAGCTGACAGAGGGTGGGCTCCTTCGGAGATGTCAGCTTATCAGATAACAACATCGCCAAGCGAGCCTGATGCTAACCGAGCGTTGGCGAGATTTTGAATAGTGCCGGAAATTTAGTTTTCAGAAGGCATCTTAAAATAGGTGTATACAAATAATCATGACGACAAAACCTTTTTGATATAAAGCAGACTGACAGAAAACCGATGTATTTTCTTGCTATGGTATTTGTAGCTGGCTTTCAACGGATAGGATAATTTCACTTCTTCAAGCACTTTATACATATTATTTTTTGTAAATTTTTCAATAAAGCTTAAACTCTCACTTTTATGAAGCGTATAAATATTGTCAGCTAACTTCATGGCCTTCTCTAAAAAAGCTCTATCAGCATGTTTATTTTTTACACCAAAAGGTGGGTTCTCTATTACAGTATCTGTATTTTCACTAAACTCTTCTATATCACTATTCACAAAAATAACCTGTGTATCTGTCAAATACTCACTTTTTAATATGTTATAATTATTTTTAGCAATTTCTATTGACAATTCGTCAATTTCTACAAGGTATACCTTTTTTGCTCCAAGTAGTGCTGCTCCAAGTCCGATGATCCCAGTGCCTGCACCTAAATCAACCACACTTTTATCTTGAATATCTCCTTTCATATAAGAAAACCATAATATCTCTGCAGCAACCTCTGAATCGGTCATATACTGCTCTAATTTAATATTAGGGTTTAAAAAGCCAGCTATTTTGCTTAATGCAACAGCCAGGTTTGATTTAGACATAATTTTCTTTTCTTTCATGATTCTTCTTCTTAGCATACCTAATTCATTGTTTAAACTCTCACTTTTTGCAGTATTTTCAAAATAATCCTCTTCCTTATTAATGTTTTTATTCCATTTTATTACAATTTGGGTTTAATACCCTATGCATGCATCGAATAGTACAAATTGTAATGACGGGAAATCCATATCGGAAATTCACATAATGCTCCCTAGCTCTGTTCCGATAGGGATAACGTATTTAAGGATTTTCGTTTTATTTGCTTTCTATATTGTAATTATTTATTTCTGCATAATTAGCCCAGTTCGATTTTACAATTAACCAATATGAACTCTCACTTTTCACCATTTTTTCAATTTTTGAACACCTATTCTATTCACATATCCTCACTTTTAAATTAGTTACTATACTGAAAATAAATCAATAATGTTCCAACATGCGAAATCCTTCCATATTTTGCCACCATTCGCTTTTTTTAATAACTTGGTTTTATCTACCTCCTTATTTATTTACTATATTGAAATTAATCTTTATTCTGCAAAATATGCTCATTTGTATCCTGTTTGATCAGTTTATTTTTCAATTATCTGAGTTGTAACTGGGTCAAATCCTCCTTTAAATTGACAAATATTTTGTAAAAAATATTCAATTATTTACTCTATTGAAAATAATTAGCTAATTAAATTCTGTTTTTTTCACTTTAAATCAAATAAATTTTATCCTTTTTTTTCATACCCTCAACTATTTTTAAAGGATATTCTTAGTAGCATTAATATTAAAAAAACACTGCGCATTTTCCTGCTCTTTTCTATTTAATATCTAATTAAAATCCAGGTCATGATTCATCTGATATGATCTCCTTACATGTAATCTTGAAAATTTTTATACGTACAATCCAATTTTTCCTTTAACTAACTCTTCAAAATTCGTTTTATCAAAATCAACTCTCTTGCATTTATACAACTTAAAGTGCCAATCTCTCATAGTCCCCCAATAGTCTTATCCTAGTCCTAAACCCTGCATCCTCACGAGGGGGCATAGTCCCGGGATAGTCTTATCATAGTCCCAAAACTGCCTTTTCATTATCTTTGTAATTCAAAAGAATAACTCCTTTACGACGTATAACTCCCCTCCTATACTTCTCTTGCACCCAATTCTCCCTAAAGTCTTAACCTAGTTCCAGGATAGTCCTATTATAGTCCTAAAACTGTCCTTCTCACGACGACTAATAGTCCTATCTTAGTCTCACACTAGTCCCACCATAGTCCCAAAATCGTCTCATTCTCATCATTTTGTCGTCTTAATAGTCCCATTTTATAGTCCCATCATAGTCCTGGGCTGGGACTAATCGATAAATTTAAATAAAAGTTATGTTTTTATATTGGATATGCTATTCAGAAAGAAAAAAACATCACTGCAAGTTCAGGACTTGCACAACCAGCTTGACTCCTCCTTTAACAATGTAAGGCAGGACATCTACAATATATTCAGTTGGTTGAACTATCTAAACGAAAGAATACTGGGTATTCAAAAGCAATTTGACTATCTGCCAAATTCTCGCGAAGATATTAAAAAAATCATAGATAGTTACTATTCATTTGATGATATGTCTAAAAAAATCGAAGCTCTAAATAGCCAGGTCGCATCTGTTCAGGCATTCCAAAATAGTGTTCCCTCTGAGCTTGAGCAAATACGTGAAAAACTAAAGCAGATTTCATCTGTCGACGGTGGATTAGTCCCGATACATAGGACTGAGACTAAGACTGAAGCCCACAAGCTGGATGAAATCAATGATCGGTTAAAGCGTATTGAAGATCAAAAAAAGAAAAATATAAGGGAAACAATGGTTAATAGGATAACTAAGAATTCAAAGGAATACGTAAAAAATATCATAGTTTCTTTGATTCAAAAATACGGTAAGATCCCTGCCTTAAAGCTCAAAGAAATGATTGTTGACGAGCAGGGTCTTTGTTCAAAAAGTTCATTTTACAGGCTATTAAACGAGGTCCAGTTAGATTCAGTTGTTAGTGTTGCTCACAAAGGCAAGGAAAAACAGATGGTATTCAAGCTATCGCGTAATAATTAGTTCTAATCACAGAAAATGCAATTAGTATCATCGCAGCTTTCTTTTCTTGGATAATTCAGGTCGACAAAAGATTGTCTTCCTAGGAAAGTTAAAAAATATCCTGGATATACTTACCTGGTATGATCTCCTCTGATATCAGCTATCATAAGGTAGAGGTAAGATGCTATCGGCAGGATTTTGAACCCAGACCAGATATCTGAAGATATATACCTGTCCATTTATCGTCGATAAATTTCACCTTCACGTATGCATTTGTTTATTTCAATATCTAAAACCTGTATTTTCAAAAATATAAAACTATTTAAATAAGACAACCCATCATAATAATTGAAATTTTGGGGGTGTATTAGTATGAATTTAGTAGAGCGAAATGGGGTGCTATCTGCCTCGTATGACATGACACAACAATTAAAAGACATTTTTTCTCAGGTTAAAGAAAAGTTTGATGACCATCTAACTTCTATTAATGAAAACACAAATGAAACTCAGGCAAATTACGAGTATATCTGTGAGCTTGACGCTAAAATTGACAAGCTTTCTGAACGTATTGACCAAATCCAGATGTTTTTATCAAACCATGGTTTAAAGGTTGAAGAAAAACCCGAATTTATAGTACAAAAGTTGACAAAAAGAGAGCAGGAAGTATTTCTTGTGTTGTATACTCTTGACGGAACAAAGGACCAGATTTCATATTTAGATGTTGCAAAGAGGACCTGTTTAACTGAAGAACTGGCAATGGGCTACATTGATAATATGATTCGCAAAGGCGTTCCTATTGTAAGAAAGCATGTCAGAAACAGGACTTTATTAAGGCTTAATCCTTATTTTAAGACACTTCAGGCCAAAGAAAATATCTTAAAATTGGATCAGAAAACACTTGTCTAGATTTTAAAAAGTTTTAATTTTTTCTTAAAACTTTTAATAATTAAATTTTATTAAATCTTTTAATATTTTCGTACAACTTTTAAATAACTTTTTAAAGGTTTTTTTTGATTTATCAATCCAAAAATTTGATTGCTCAAATTGGGTTTCATACCCTTCAGTTTGTTGAGATTGAATTTTTTATTAAATTTTTCAAAAATATCAGTTTAGCACAAAATTACTTTTTAAATTCTCAATTTTTGGTCAGAATTCAGGCCATCTTTTTTGATCAATATCTCTGCTTATTTTGATCGATATGTGCTTAGTTTGATATTTATATAATTTTAATAGGTAAAATAGTCGTATAATGTATATTATACGACATTTTAGAAAAATTTAAATAGTTATCATAATTTTTATCCAAAAAAGGTGATCAAATTTTGGAAACAGCTTGAAACAGAGTTAAAGCTAAGGGGTTTTAGCAAACTGACGATCAAAACTTATCTTTTGCATAATCAAAAATTCATAGATTTCCTAAAAAGTGAGGGTACAGGTGCAGAATACCAAAAAAGCCTTCTTTCAAAAGGCTCAGATCGTACTCCAGAAGACGTTACAAATCGGGATTTAAAGGCCTATATCGCGTATTTATTAAGTGATAAGGGCCTGAGCCCTGCTTCTGTAAACCTTGTTATATCAGCCTTAAAATTCAACTACGTTGAAGTCTTAAAAAAACAGATATTTGCAGGTATTGTGCACCCCAAACCTAATAAAAAGCTCCCAGTGGTCTTAACAAAGGAAGAGATAAGGAATATGGTCGATTTAACTAAAAATAAGAAGCATAAGCTACTTATCCTGCTTTTATACAGTACAGGCCTACGTGTAAGCGAAGCAGTAAGTTTAAGGCTTAGGGATATTAATTTAAAGGAGAAAACTGCCTTTATAAAGTATGGTAAGGGCAAAAAGGAGCGTTTTGTCAAATTATCTAACATTTTTATTAAGAAATACACCTCTTACATCAAAAAACGTAAAAATAGCAGTATTTACCTTTTTAATTCAGTAAAAAGCCCTATTTCAACCAGGCAGGCTGAACGGATCGTAAAAAAGGCTTCATTGAGGGCAGGTTTACAGAAAAAAGTGTTTTGTCATGCCCTAAGATCCAGTTTTGCAACCCACTTATTGGACAATGGGACAGATATTCGGGTTATCCAGGAGCTTTTAGGGCACGCAAATCTTGCTACAACTGAGCGTTATACTCATGTATCTAAAAAACGTATTTTAGAGGTTAGGAGTCCAGCAGATAATCTATGATTTATTGTCGATAAAACTATACTTGTAGTACCTAATCTAAAAACTTTTTTAGTACCTAACATAAAATTATTAAAATAATATCTAATACATTAATAAAATTCTTATAATAATTTATCCATCATTCTATAAACTATATATCTCCTCACCATATATTTTAAAATATTTATTCTAAACTATTAATTAAAGAATATATTATTTAATTTTAAATTTCCTGTAAAAAGTGAGAGTTCATATCTGATTTTTAAGAATCTGAGAGTTTTGAATGCTCAGTTACTAGGTAGGCACCATAGGATTGATCCTAATTTTTCCTAGATAGCCTCTAAAACCCCTAAATTTTTAGGATACAGGGTTTTAAGTTTAAAGCGTATAATATTATATTAATATCAATCATTACCATAATAGACTATTATTTGATTTATCTGATTATTTCTATATTTTATCAATCAAATATCTACTAAGCTAGTTATAGGCCATATAGGGTGCTATTAAGTCTTAATTAATCTAGAATCTTTATACAGTCAAGTTTAACCTATCTGCTGAAAAAGTGAGATATCAACAGTATATTCTGCAGAATCGATGAATCTGGTGATAATCTTATTGTCTGCAGGCTTCTATCTGATATTTCCAGGACCCACCACAATAAGATGGTTGTAAAAGTCCACCATATCATCTATGATAAATTTATACCAAATAATCTCCATGGGTGCAATCATTTTATGATATTACTCTACAATACTAACATTTATGGTAATATTTAAATAATCGATTACGTTTCCGAGAAGAAATGCTAACTAAAAAAGCAAAAATGGCGATTGCAGTTCCAGTTATTCTTATGGCTGGAGAAAGTGCCTACGAAATACTAACTCACGTACAGCCTGTGATAGACAGTGCGCAAGAGATGGTGCATTCTATGGGTAATTCTATAGATACTGTGATTGACTTGCTTATTAATCCAAAAGAACTTGCTGGTTCTGCATTGGAATTTATAAAAGGTATACCGCGGGAAATTAAATATATTATTCTAACAACAAGTTCAATTACTACATTAGGTATATGCCTGCTCAGGGAATATAAGGACTCTCAAAATAGGGATAGGCCTTTATTTGATCTTATCAAGCCATTGATAAGCCAGTATGATGACCAGTTTCAGTCTGACGTTCCAACTGATAAGTTAAGTGATGCGTACATGAAACGACATAGAACATTGTTTGAAATGCGGATAGCAGGAAAAAAAGGAAACCAAGTAACCAAACAAGCTATGCAGGAATATGATACTACTTCCAGGATTTTTTCAAAACGCACTGGAAGAAACCACGCAAAAAATTATGATGCCCTGCAGGCAGCGATTGAAGATTATGCCTTTGTTCCATTTTCCACTATTCCTGAACAAACGATACTATCCAAATTACGGGATGCAATTTATAAATATAGGGATAATTCAAAAGCAGCCCAGCATTATGATCCACAAACAGGTATTCCCCCAGATGACAGTAGTCCAGTTAAATATTTTGAAAATCTTAAAACTGCATGTCAACAGATAATTGAGCTTAATCCTCACTTTAAGATGGCCCAATATTACTTACAGAAAGCCACCACAACTTTACAAAAGCTTCAGCCAACATAACTTAATCTTTTTCTGTCGCTCATCTCCTGCGCGCCCTGGCTTTTTTCTATCAAGCCTCTAAGTTTGCCTTCAAATTTTGTCGCTTGTTCCAGTAGCGGCTTAGAATCAACTTTTAATCCGATATATTTATCAAGCGCCTCGATGATCTTAGCAGCAGCTTTGCTGTCTGGTAAATTAGTGTGCGCTTCTGCAAAAATGCAGCTCATCGGAATAGTGCTTTTAACAAGCAGCGCTCCTGTAACACCCATAATTATTCCTTCTTTTAACGGTTCAATATTAATACTTTTAAGTTTTTTGCATTTTTTGTCGTCGGAAGAATAATAAAAAGTTTTCGATTCCTTGATGGTATCTCCAGAACCCACCCCTTCCAGGCAGATTATCTCTTTTGCATCCAGCTGAGCTGCAAGGTCCATTATAACGTCAGCAAGTCTCCATTCATGCCCTTGTGATGCTGTTACTGCATGGACAATTACTATATTATACTGCTTATTATAAAATATCCCAAGCGGGTCTACCACTTTATTATCATGTATTGCAACCATCGGCGCCAGTTCGTCAAAAGTAATTTTTCCAATCTGTTCGGTTTTCAGATGGTCCAGTAAAAATTCACAGGCTATTGTGCTGACAAGTCCAAACCCCGGGAATCCTTCAATTATTATCGGCTTTTTTGGTTTTTTGGTAAGTGTAATCTTCATTTTTTCACCCTCTTTTTTGCTGCTTGAACGTTCTTTTCATATCTTTTTGCAAAGTTTTTAACCTTATTAGCATATTTTTTTATCTGTTTTCCTGACCTATGCCCTAGCCTTCTTAGAGCATGTGCTGCTCTAATATCTTCTGTTTCACCATCTCTAAAATTATTGAGTATCTCTCTTAGATGTTTCAGCCGCTCTTCAATTTCTTTGCCATGATCTGGAAATTTTTGCGCTTCAGCAGCAACCTTTTTACTGTCCTGTTCAACAACCTGCGGAAAGACCGTTTTATAATTTTTCATAAATCCTTCAAGAATCTTCAGATGACCTTCTATCATACGATCAATCTTGACCAGTTCAGATCCTTTTGTTGCCTTATGTTTTTCAGCATCTTCATATAATCTTTGTGCAGCCCGTGCCATATCTTCAGCAAGCTGTGATAAACTTTCAAACGATCCCATTACCATTGTGTATCACCTTCCTTTTTTTTAATATAAAATCTATTTAAACCTTTCCATTATTTATTATAAGCTATATGGTTCCCAAAAAGTTCATATGGTCTCATAAGTTACCTAGGATAATAATCTTAACATTTTTTTCAGATATATCACATTTCAATTTTTTTTCGTAAAATTTAAATATGATTAACATAAAAATAGGCTAAAAGGTGATAGAATTGCGTATAGTCATGGTAATCATTGGCATTATGATCGTTCTTGCCGGCGCATTACCCTTTCTCTCTTCTGTTAATCTGTTATCTGATAAGATTCCAACTACAGGCCCGATGTATGCAATGATGGTCATCGCAGTTGGCACGTTTGGTTTTATCTATGCTGTAATGAACGTTACAATGCTCGGCCCGTCTAAATTTGTAACCATCTGTCTTGCTATCCTGACAGTTCTTGGCGGTATTATACCCTTTATCAGTTCTTTTTTGCCTGCTTTTATCCCTGTAAGTTTTCCGACATATAACCTGATGATAATACTTGTAGGATTGATAGGAGTAGTGTATGGATTGATGAGTATAGGTTAAGGTACTTGCATCGGGGTATCGGGAGCATTTATAACTTTCTGTTTACATTCTTCCATTGCAGATTTAAAATCAACGGCCCTTTCCTTAATTATTTCTTGGAGTTTTTTCAATTCTGTTGTCGTAACATTTTCTTCATGCGCTTTATTGTTAACAGAACCAGCAACACCCTTTATTTTTTGAGCCATTGCGCTGATATTTAGGTTTCTTCCAGATTTATTTCTTTCGATGTAGTTTTTCAATTCCTCTAATACTTTCATTTCATCGTTTGTAGCTTTATTTAGTTTTCCAAACTCAGTTAAGCCTGTTCCTTCCACCTTAATACTATTTTCAAGCGCTTCTCTAAACTCTTTTTCTGTTTTTTCCACTAGATTAATGCTGGGCAAAACATTCATATTGTTATTACCCTGATGATATCTCCAACCCCATGATTCATTATGTAATTTATTAATTTTCACACGTTTTTTATCGTTGTCATATTTATGACTAATTGCTTCTATCAATCTCAAAGTAATTGCTTCAATCTGATGTTCCTCTTTTTGTTTAGTATAAAACTCCTTAAGTTCAGCCTTCCTTTTTTTAACATGTTCTTCTTTATCCCTTTTAAGATCATCAAGAATAGTATTGATCTCTTTGATAATATCTTTGACCAAGGTATCATACCGCCTTTTCAAATCCTTTGTTCTTTGGTCTTCTATCATCTCGGTCTCCTGTTCAGCTCTTGTGAAACACGCGCAAGATCGCCTATTAATTGCCCCAGCCGCTGAAGCCGTGCAAGCTCATCCCCTGATAAATCCCGAAGGATATCTTCAAGCTGGTTTTCATAATCATCCATCTCTTCTCTGATATTTTCAAGCCTGTCAACCTCTTCGCGTCGCCTTTGTTGTTCCCGTTCATTCCTTCGTTGTTCAGGTCTTGCTTCTTCCCTTGGTCTAAACCCTTCCTCTTCCACATCACCGCCTTCACGCTTAAATATATGCGTAATGCTGATGATAACATAGATAATAGATATCAAAAACCCAACACCTATTAATGCTGACAGTATAGGCGCTGACGTTGTTATCCATAGATATAACGGATTAAATATATACCTCAGCACCACATAAAAGAGTAAAAATGTCCATGCAGCGCTATAAGGCAGATGCATCCCCATTGCTTTTAGCACTTCATATATCAGCACCAAAAACACAAGCATGAATACAATAGCTGCAAACGGACCCAGATTGCCTATCCTAAACCCGCTTGTAGAGCTCCAGTAGGTAAGCGATATCGCAAGCGCTGATCCAACAGCAGCAGTCATCGCTTTTCCAGCCGGTTTTGCAGTGCTGTACCATTTGGCAAAAGTTAACCGTGCGACAGCAAGAAACATGATTAAGTATATTGTTAAGTCAATTATTACCCAGTAGTCTGAATAAACCCTGGCAAAATCTATTTTGCCGATAGGCTCAAAAATAGTAGTTAATAGGTCACCAGCAGACACTGCTGGAATCAACAATAGAAAAAATAAATAAAATAAATTCTTTTTCTTCATAATTTTTCATATTAATTTAATTAATATAAAAAACTTATGGTTTTAAAGTTGAGCTTTATTAACTCCAATTAAATGTTTAATAACCTTGTCTGCTCTATCAACATTATCCTTTATCTCAGCTAATTTCGTTGCACCATTATAACCCGTTTTGGTAGGTTTAATACAAATCTGGATAATTCTATCAGTGAGTCTTTCCAATATTAGAATTAACTGTGTTTCGTTTTCGCTAAGTGATGCTGTATTTCCTTTACCAACTTCATTTATGAACCTTCCATCTAGTAAGAAAGTCATTTCCAAGGTTTCCAGTTTTTTTAAGTGCTTAAATCGTTTACGAACATCTTCAATTTCATTCTTAATATTGTCAAAATAATTTTTCTGATCCCCTGTTATGCCTGCTTGTACTGTCCTAACAATATCAAAGAGATCTTTTTCAACTTTTCTTATGTCCTTGATTTCTCTGTTATCAAGTTTCCTAGTTTCTTTTCTTGCCTTTTTTGAATCCCTTAGAATCTTTTTAGCCTCTGCCGCATCATCTTGTATTTTTGCAACACCCTTTGCTTCTGCCACTATTCCGCCTCTTGCAACAACTCCTGCTTTAATTTTCCTTGCAATAATCCCGATAATTCCTAATAACACGAAAAATCCTGCAATTCCAGGCCTTTGGAGCATACTTAATATTGGAACCTTTTCAAACACCAAAAGTCCTTTTGGCATTACTGCATGCATTACTGCAAGCGCAGTACCTATAGCAAGAAACATACCCCATGTGCTTGTTGCCATGTCTCTGCCCACAATCATCCTAACAAAATGAAATATCACAAATCCAACAAGTAACGCAAATATTGCAGCTGCAAGCGGACCCAGCATTCCAATGTTCCATTTATTATTTGCTTCAAACATCATCATGCCTATAGCAAGAGCAATACCTACAACTGTATAAGCAGTTTTATGGAACCTTTCTCCAATAGCCATTTTGGCAATTGCCAAGAACAGTATAAAGAAGAGTATAGCATCCACAAAATAATAATAGTTTGTATAGAAAGTCGCAAGAGTGTTAGTATTGCCTGAAGCAGCTTTTAAACCTAACCCCTCAACAATTTCAGTAAGAATGTCTTTCATTGGTGCAGCTTGACCATATACTGTCACTGCCAATCCCAAAACCATAACAATCGCAATAGGAAATAAGATTATTCGTTTTTTATCCATTAATAACACCTCAGCATTTCAAAAATTATAACCATCACAAATTTTAATCTTTTTCCTATTTAAACTTTTCTATTGTCCAGAAGTAAAAAATTTTACTGTTGATTTCTTCTCCTGATAAACATATAAACTAATATACATAATATCAATCCAACAACAACAAACATCGGCACTAAAACCTTAGCAGGCGAAAGCCTCTCTTTGCTGATATCAACTGTTGTGATCTTATAGTTCCGCTCATTATAAAAATTAAGCTCTGCTGCATCTTCAAAGTACGGTATTATCAATGAAAAGTCTGTCTCTGTCAACTGAATAACCACCCCTTTCAGTTCAGACCCCGACTCATAATCAGTGAACTCAGTAAGCGGTATCTTAAACCGGAAAGAATAAAGCGATTCACCTGAAGCCGTAACCAGATCTGCTCTTAGACCGTTCTCCGGCTGGTAATTTCGGTCAGGGTAATATCCCAGCCTTACATCTCTGTCCTTAAATGTAATAATCCCATCATCATAATGGAAATTCAATACGACGATCTGCTCAGCGCTAACAAAACCTGCAAGTATAACAAATAGTAACAATATTGCTTTATTCATATTTGGAAATAACATCCATCATATATATTGTGTTTACAGGCCCGTACCCGCCTTTTAATTCTTTCATAATCGATGTTTCTGTCCCGCGAAACGCAGTATCTATTGAACAGCCGTTTTTATCTCCATCAGGCATTCCACCATAGCATCCAGCTCCTGGTATAGCGCTCCATTTGCACGTTGTTCCGCAGTTTGGATAATTGTCAGTTGAAAAATCTGTATAGCTGGGCTCAACATATTCATCCGCAAGCCCTCCTATGCTATGGCCTAGTTCATGGATAAGCACATTAGCATTATCTTTTGTATTGATTTTAACAATATTTCCTATAGCACTTGACCGTACAGGATTAACCAGATCAGCTGCAAAGTTTTGGTCCATTAAAACAATTATGTAATCGTGCGGGCAGTTCGAAGCCATTATGTTAGTTTCATACGAATTGCATCTAATATAATTTATGCCTTTTACTATTTCACAATCCAGATTAAAATCATCAACTCTGTAAATGTTGATCTTGTCTTTATGGAGCGAAAACGGCTCTGCAGCCAAAAATACTGAATTAACGTATTTATTGACATCTGCTGAGAAATCTTTGGTATTTTTATATTTAAAGCCCAGAAATACAACATCAATAGATCCATTATACGGCTCATTATATATCACAGAGATACATTCGTTCTCTTTTTCCAAAGGGTTCAAAGCGCTCACTCTTGTAGCATTACCTTCCCCTTCAAGTTTAAGGCTTAGTTTTCCATCAATTGTTTTTACGCATAATGGGTTTTCAAATTCGCTAATTGTTATATACTGCACACTATAAGGAGCATAGGACGAAAACGGCTCAAGGAACAAATTTTTATCAGAGAACATCTCCATCTTCTCATTCAGTTCTTTGTTTGTATAAGGTATAAACTGATGAGTATTATCAACAAAACACACAGACTCCACATCAGAAGGCAATGCGTACGTTTCCTGCGATATCTTGTTGGTGCTTAATCTTGTAACTGACAGTTTGTTCTGCAGCGTTAACAAGAAGTTGCTAAGTTGCGTTTCTTTGCTTGATTCAGCCAGATGTCTAACCCCTATGATGCCTATAACAAGGACTGCAACAGCGATCAGGCTGAACATAAGGTATATTATCGGTATACCCAAAATCTGCGATTTTTTCATTTAATCTTTATTATATTTTTTACCTATTTAAACTTTTTCAAGAAATTAAATGTTCAGGCTATCTCACCGACCACACTTCTTAGCATATGGCCTATAACTTTAACATCGTTAAACGTTTTTAAAGGCAGCCTTTTCTTAACGCCCACAATCAACGGATATGTCCCCATCTGTCTACCAAAGGTTGTATTGCCGTCGTATATCTCCATCCTGACATCTTTTAGGATCCTTCCGACAGGGACCAGTCTTTTCAGCATCTCATAATCAATCTGCTGCCTTATCGAATTTCTCCATTTCCAGTAATACCTCTTATTTTTTCTGATAAATTTATTTTTCACAGTATTATACAAGTCTGTTCCTTCAAAGATGCTGACTTGCCTAATATTTATCCTTCGCAATAATAAGTTTTGTTTTAAGACATTATTCAAAAATTCCAGATTATACTCATTGGTTTTTTTGGTTTCCGCTTTTAATCCAAACAGAATATTGATCCCTGGCAGAAATTTTGCCATCCCATTATCTCCTGTTGCATATCCGTATTTATTAATAATTTTTATAGCCTGCATCGCTTTTTGGACAGAACAATTCAGATTATTTTCAGAGATTACATCAGGATCAAAACTTTCAACGCCAAACGCAGCAACATTGCCGCTTGTGCAATATTTCACAATCTCTTTTGTGAGTTCTTCTGTGACATTCACAGGGTTCACATTGTCAATATGCAGCACTTTAATATCCGTGCATTCTTTTCGAATATCTTTTAGCAGCTGTCCTGCTTTTGGGTATGTATAAAAGCAGCTTTGCTTGCCTAACCGAAAATACCTGCATCCCAGCCTGTATAATTCTTTTATCTCAGCCAATATATCATCTCTTTCCCTAAATTCCAGCTGATGTTTCAGAGGCTCAGTGCAAAAGCTGCAGCCTGGTTTCCTGCTGCAGCCTCTGGACGTTTCAATCTCGATAATCCTTAAGTCGGGTATTTGTTTGATGATCTGCGCGCCTTTAATTGCATACTCCTTGATCTCGTTATAGGGATAATCCGTTTTAGTTAACCGCACATCGCTTTTCTCAAAGAACTTGCCGCCTTCAAGTTGTGTGCCGTAGAACGCAGGCCCGGTAAAAGTTATTTTGGCATTTTTGAAATGTTTAACAAGCCTGCCGATCTCTTTCATTGTTCCTGGCAGTGCTGATAGATATTTGCCTGGTGTATGGACACCGACAATCACAATAACTTCTTTTGAATTTTCAACTATCTCAGAAATATTTTTTGTCAGGTTGTATATCTTAATATTAGTTTTTCTGTTAATCTCTGCACAAGGTTGATAGTGGTATTTTCGCAGGTCGTCGATTGTAATATAATTAATATTCTCTTCTGCCAGTTTTCCGAACAGATACCTTGGATATGTTCCAAGATATGGCGGCACCCCAAGCCCAGCTGGCTCATCAGTATAACAGTCAACTATTGTGATCATAACAGTTGAATAATTAGATATCTTTAAATATTTTCTATTTTTTTGACAAATAATGAGAAAGTACGATCTGCATATCCACAGCAACAAGTCTTCCTGTTCAGTCTTAAAGCCGGAGACAATCCTAACGGCTGCTAAAAAATTGCGCCTGGACGGCATAGCGGTTACAGATCATAACACTATTAAAGGCGCAAAGATTGTATCAAAGCTTAACAAAGACCCTGATTTTGAAGTTATTATCGGCGCTGAGTTTGGAACAGACAAAGCTCATGTTCTTGGCCTATACCTAAATGATGATATTAAGACCAATGATTTTTATGAAGTATTGGACCAGATCAGATCACAGGACGGTATCGCAATTATCGCTCATCCATTTTCGTATCTAAGGTCATACTTTAAAGCAGACATCAAATATATGGACTGTATTGAATCATACAACGGCCGGGCTTTTTTTTTTGAGAACTGGAAAGCCGCAAAACTAGCAAAAAAACTCAATCTATCAAAAGTTGCAGGATCTGACGCGCATTTTCCTCCTGAAATCGGCAGAGGATTAACAATGTTTGACCATGATCTGCGGCAGTCCATAAAAAAAAAGATGACTGTTGTTTCTGGCCGGCAAACGGTAAACCTTATCTGCCCATTTCTTAGTTTTTTAAAAAATAGGATTTAAAAATGGTCTATCCAATAGCAAGGTATACAGTCGCTCCTTTATTAAGATTGTTCATTCGTAAAGTGGACGGATTAAATAATCTGCCAAAGCCGCCGTTTATTATTGCAGCTAACCACGAATCTTTCCTGGACCCGTTCTTGATACTTGCAGTCACGCTCCCTCTAATAGACCAAAAAATCCATTACTTAGCAATGAAAGGCAGGTTCTGGAATTTATTTGGTGATGGTATTTCCAGGCACTGGGCTGGTTGTGTCCCGCTTGATGAGGGCAAACAAAACGCACTCACAGAATTAGCCGATATTCTAAGTAATGGCGGGATTGTCGGCATCTTCCCTGGCGGGCCACGCAGTCTTGATGGCAGGTTAACAAAAGGAAAAACAGGCGCTGTTCGGCTGGCATTGGAAACAAAAGTGCCAATTGTCCCTGTTGGATTGATAGGTACTTTTAATATCGCTCCTGACAACACCTTAATTCCAAGGCCAAGAAGAGCGAACATAAGATTCGGCAAACCAATTTATTACAACACTAAAAATCCTAATTTAAAAAATCTAACCAGCGATTTGATGGCCAAGATTGCGGATTTAGCTGATAAGCAATATTTATATAATGAATAGGATTCTCTTGCAGATATGAAAATATTGGTTTTGATTCCCTGCTATAATCACGGCAAATATTTACCGCATGTTATTTCTGATGTAAAAAAATATTGTAATGACATTGTCGTTATCAATGACGGCAGCACTGATAATACAGGTAAAATTCTTAGCACCCTCTCCGGTGTTAAGATATTCCATCATCCTATTAATAAAGGCAAGGGCGCTGCCTTAAAAACCGGATTTGAATATGCAATCAAAAATGGCTATCATGCTGTTATCACTATTGACGCTGACGGACAGCATAAGGCTTTTGATATCCCTAATTTCATTAAAAATAGTGATGATTGCCATATGTTAATCGGCAGCCGTATGTACAATGTTAGGCACATGCCTCTGCGAAGAGTGCTTGCAAATTTCATTTCTTCTTTTTTTGTGTCCTTAAAATCCGGCATGAACGTTCCGGACAGCCAGTCCGGGTACCGTCTGATAAAAACCTCAGCTTTAAGAAATTTAGACCTTCAGGATGATGGATACCAGATGGAAACAGAAATAATCTTAAAAGCAGCCAAGTTAGGTTACAAAATTGGCCATATCCCAATCGATACTATCTACGGTACCGAAGTATCGCATGTAAGCCCGATAAAAACAGGCATTAGGTTTTTAAAAACCCTTATAAAAAATTAGGATTGCAGCAACTATTAAAAACGTAGCATGGCTTGCTAATATTCTACCATAATCCTTTTTTCTAAAGTTTATCAAAATTGCAGAACTGACAAGCCCGTAACAGAATATGGTTATTGATACAAGAAGTAATAGATTAAGGTTTTCCAGAGATAAATAAAACACAAATCCTAATATCGGGTAAATATATTTCGTTTTATTATGCATTATGGCAATGGCTGATACAGTGATTATTGTAATAAAGCTTAATTCCAGATAATATAACAGCATTATACAGAGCAATAATAGTATTGCTTTTTGGGCAACTAAAAAATATTTGATGCCTTGTTTTTGCTCTTCTTTTGACGCTTTCATAATGATAAGCCCTACCGCAAGTCCCAGGTAAGTAACTATCATTGTTATTATATTCAATTAGGCCATCTCCTTAAAATGGATAATCTTGGTTTGTCAATTTTCCTATCTCTTTCATTATAATTCTTGTAACTTTTACAAGTGTTTCATAATCCTCACTTTTATCATAATCCTCATCAAAATACATAGGTTTTCCTATAGTAACCACCACTTTCTTATTTGGTCTTGGAATCAATCTCAATTTTGACCATACGTATAATGTTCCGGTAATACCCATCGGGACAACCGGTACTTGTCCAGTCAATACAAGTCTTGCAACACCTACTTTTCCTTTCCTTAGGTCTGGTTTTTTATTAGGTACACCCTCAGGAAAAATTATGATAATGTTTCCTTTTCTCAGCTGCATTATTGCTGATTTTAAAAATCCACCACGGTTCTTCTTTTTTACTCTGATGCTTCCTCCAAATTCGCTAAATATTATTTGCGCTAAAAAGTCAAAGAATAGTATCATAGCAGATATAACATATATTTTTCTTTTTTTAATATGCTTTGTTATAGTTAACGCAGCAACCATAAAATCCATGAAACTTGTATGATTAGCAGCAACTACAAACGGTATATCTTTTGGCAGGTTTTCTAATCCCTCTACTTGTTTAACCGGAAATGTTATGACCGGCCTTAATATTCTGGCTATTGGATATACCATGTTCCCACCCAAAAACTGCTCATCATTTTTGTTATGAAATACTTTTTAGTTATAGTCTATTTAAATCTTTACTTTTGCAGTTAAATTCTATTTCATATTTTATTCCCTTATAAACCAACTTTAGAAAACTTACGGGTATCATCTTCCAATCTCTTCAAAAAGTTAACTTTTGATACTGTTAATTCTGAAGCTGAGGTATTATCTTATCTGCGTAAAAAATGGTTTTACCTGTATGCAGGGCGAGCCCGTCCTAACTGGGATAATTCAGGATTATGTATGTCATTAGAAAGGGTCATATGCTAATTATTTATAAATACCTTACAAAAACTTTATATACAATTATAGTGTTTTTCGTTTTTAAAATGTTATTTTTTATTTTACAATGCCTGTACTTAATGTTGCCTGCTTATTGCGGGAACATGGCTCCTGTTATTGTTAAAAACTATTTTAATTTTTTAAAGATCCCAATAGATTTCAACAAAACTTTGAACGGCAAACCTATTTTTGGCAAAAATAAAACATATCGTGGTTTAATTTTTGGTATTTTAGTGGCTGTTATAATCTCATACTTACAGTTTCAGTTAACAGGCATTGATTTTTTTCGAAAATTATCTTTTGTAGATTATTCAGACTGGTTAGCAATAGGTATCTTTATGGGTTTAGGCGCGCTTCTTGGTGACCTGATCGAAAGTTTTTTTAAAAGAAGATTTGGCATAAAGTCTGGCTCACCCTGGATCCCCTGGGACCAGCTTGATTTTGTCGTTGGTTCAATAATCTTTATCTCAATTGTCTACCACCCAACTCTTACCATAATACTCACAATTATCTCACTAAGCTTTTTTTTGCATATAGTTTTTAGCAATATTGGCTACTATCTGAAGTTAAAGAAAGATAAATATTAGGGGCAATTATTTGGCGCAAAATATGGTTAAAGGCGCAATATTTTAACTAAATCAAACTGTCTTACTTTTTATTACATTAACTTTATACAGAATTCAAGAGGGCAGAGGCTAACTCTTTTTTATAAGCCCAATAAATAGTTGATTCTCTGATCGTTAACTTATTTACCTGGAAGTGCAAGCCGCCAGATTTTGATGCCTGCAGGAATTTTAGGTACGGCTCAAGAAGAGAAAATCCCTGGCTGTCTGCGTGGTACTTTTTTTGAGATGTATTCCGTAGAATAAGTATTTTAATAAATGTAAGCAGTATAAATCAAGCATGGTCTTATTCGTCGAAAAAAAGGGTGGATACCGAGGCGGGGCTTAATACATATATTATAGAAAAAGTTTAAATAAAAGAACATAAATTGCTTTTTTATGAATTTATCAAATAAAATTACATTCCTTCGGGTGATATGTATACCCCTCTTTATTCTTGTCCTGTATCAAAAAATAAGGTATATTGAATATATCGCAGCTTTTTTATTCATTTTGCTTGCATTAACCGATGCATTGGACGGATACATTGCTAGGAAAAGAAAGGAGGTAACAAGATTAGGTAAATTGATAGATCCTCTTGCTGATAAGCTTTTGGTTTCTGCCGCACTTATTTTCCTTATTGGTAAGGGCGTGCCTTCTTGGATGGCGTTTTTAATTATTGCACGGGAATTTGCAGTCACTGGCTTAAGGTTATCGGCATTATCCAAAAACAATGTAATTCCAGCAAGCAAGTTCGGAAAAATAAAAACAATCTCTCAGATAATTGCGATTGTTGCAGTAATCATTAAAATTGAATATAGCTGGTATTTTATGCTGATAGCAGTTCTGTTGACTGTAATATCTGGAATAGACTATTTTATCAAATCAAGGCATGTCTTAGAATAGAATCTCTTAAATCAAATCCAGTTTTTTTAAGCTGTCTGTAAGGCCTGGCACAAACTCATAATCCTTAAATTCATCTGCAGATACCCATCTATGGTCCACATTTTCAGAACATAGCTTCACATCGGTTTTATTTGTTGTGCATAAATACACAGCAATGATCCAATTAATATCTTTTTCTTCATCAAGCACTTCCATAACTTCACCTGTATTGATTTTGCAGTCCAGTCCTGTTTCTTCCTTAATTTCTCTCATGCATGCATTTTCCGCTGTTTCGTGCTCTTTAACAAACCCTGAGCAAAAACTCCATCTATTTGGATAATTTTGGTCTTCTGATGACTTTTTAACTATTAAAAATTTATCCTTGTTTTTTACAATTCCTGTAACAACAAATAATGTTTTCATTCTCCTATTTTTTCACTATGACCCCACTGAATTAATAGATCGGCATCAATTTTTGGTATATCACAAGAGCCAAAACAGCTCCCTGCCCAAATTACGCATTTAGCATTAGTTTGTGATTCTATACTATCAACAATTTCTTGAGCTTTTGGTTTTAATCCGTCAGGCAGCTGTATGCAGACAATTTTAGCTTTCTTTTTTTTAATTTTAGAAATTACCTTCTCAAGCTCCAGATTATATTCCATAGTAGTTGAAATTAGTATTATGTTTTAATACTTTACGCTTGATAGCAGTTTTTTGTTGCCTGTAAGTTAAGGTCAACAGAGTTTGTTTTTTTCCCTAACCGTAAAATACTGCCTATGCTGCCATAAACCTTTTCAGTCCAACCGTCTTTTTTATCTGCCTGTATTTCCTCAAAGTCTGTCTTCATTAAGAAATTATAGGTTTGTATGGCTTCTGTCCGTGTATATTCCAAAGCCCCCATCCAGCCGCAAAAGCTTTCCGGAAAGTTATGGCTTATTTTGTTTAGATTATAGGTGTAGGCTCCTCCGTACCCGCCAAGCCTAGTATGCGGTACTATTATATGGATATCTGGCGCATTGCTTATTTCATCTGCTAAGGTGGCACCCCACTAGTTAAGTGTGGAATTACATAATACCTCTTGTATGCTTAGAGGTTTCTCTGTAAGCCCAATCTCCATTGCCGGTGTAATTGGTAGTTGAATCCAATTCTTACTTGATTTGAAGCTTAATGGAAGACTTG
>JBDRFR010000040.1:0-11787 GCA_043818675.1 Nanobdellota archaeon | reverse complement strand
TGGTCTGCTTCTTGCTTTTCTTAAGAGCATAGAGCTAAGAATTCTATTGGTTTCTGTTTGAGAAAAATCTTTCGATTTTTCTAGGCCAATTCATCTGCGGGTCTTTCAGACCACGCAGAATTCTTGACCGGAATTAAAATTATTTTTCCTAATCATTCATCCCCATTATTTAATTAAATGCAGCAAACAAAATTTAAATTACCCTATTCAAAACGATATAATGGAAGTATAAAATTCTCAATAAATTTTTAAATCAATAGATAATCTAAATATTTTATTGCCAGGATGGCGGAACTCGGTTCAACGCGATCGCCTCGAAAGCGATTGTCCGCAAGGACATGCAGGTTCAAATCCTGCTCCTGGCGTCCAAAACCTTTTAATAATAGTAAATTTTCAGTACATTAAAATGCTCTCAATTATAATACTCATTCTAGGAATAATATTGCTCGTTCTTGGTGCTGAATTGACAGTTGAAGCTGCAAAAAATTTGTCTGCCAAGTTTGGAATTTCTCATGCGTTTGTCGGCCTTACGATTATTTCTATTGGCACATCATTGCCCGAGATTGCAACTAACATTTTCTCCGGGATAAAAAATTTAGGAGCTGTTGATGCAAGCGGCATAGCTGTCGGCACCAATATTGGCAGTTGTTTGACCCAGATCACCCTTATCCTGGGCATCACAGCGCTATTAGGTACCATGCATGCAACAAAAAAAACTATCAAACGTGACGGATTTATGATATTGATGTCTATTGCAGTAATGTTTCTGTTCGGTTCAAACGGTTTCATCTCCAGAATTGAAGGAATTATCTTAATCACGGGCTATATTGTCTATCTGTATATTGTAAGTAAAGACCACGCCATCGTAAAAAACATAAAAGAAGAGATATCTGATTCCAAAAATACCCATATACGATCATTTAACAACATAGTAATAATGTGTATCGGTATCGCACTTCTTATAATCGGCACAAAATTTGTTGTCGAAAATGCATTACAGATAGCAGAAAGTTTTGGCCTTGCGCAGTCTTTTGTGGGTGTAGTAATAATCGGTGTTGGCGGTGCATTACCTGAATTATTCACAGCTTGTAGAGCGATAGTAAAAGGTGCACACGGCATCTCCTTAGGTACATTGATAGGCTCTAATATTACAGATCCATTGTTTAGCCTGGGTTCAGGCGCTGTTATCGCAGGGTTTGCCTTTGATAAGAATTTGCTATGGTTTGATCTGCCGTTCTGGTTTTTTGCAACCGCGATAGCTTTATTAATGATCAAAAAGGATCTAAAGATTGGCAAGGAGAACAAAACACATGGTATCATTCTTATTGCGATTTATGCAGTTTTCATAATAGTAAAAATTCTTCATTTAAACAGTTAGATTTATAAATAACTTACAATTACACTATTTTTATGTCAAATAGATATTACTCAAATAGGCTTAAATTAATAGAAGCAAAAAAGGCTAAGACCAGACGACCAAGGTCAAGACCTAAATCTTTTAAGTCTGAAGAAGCAGCCAATAAATGGGCAGATAACAACAAAGTTAAAGATTACAGCTTAAAGAACCTTAAAAACACTGAAAATAAGACAAAAAAAATAGTAATTGTTCAATAATTCTAAAATGCCGGAGACGGGATCCGAACCCGCGACCTCTAGATAACCCGGTTTGAGGATAATCATCAGCTTTTTGCTTCATCACTCAAATATATGAGTATCGCCTATCAATCTAGCGCTCTAACCAGGCTGAGCTACTCCGGCCTTTAAAATCAAGAATTCATCTATCTTTTAAAAAGATTACTATAAAATTATTTAGGCAGATGATGTGACTTTATTTCATTAAAGATATCCTTTAATTTCATTATATTAATATAAATATTTTTTTTAAGTTTAGGTGAAAATTTATTTTTACCCAGTATTCTTCGATTCCGGATTTTATCAATTGAATCTATCTGAGAAATTAGAGTATCTATTATTGGAAAAGAACTTTGTAAAAGCGGATAAGTAGCTTCATTTTCTTTGATATGCCTTCTTAATTCCATGAAATTTATCTTAATTTTATTTAATAAGGATGTATAAATTGATTTAATATTGCTAGCTGATTTATTAAGAGTAAATATATTAATAAAAACACTAAAAAGCTCATCAAGCTGTTTTATTAATCCTTCATATTCCAAGCACTCTTTCTGAATTTTCTTACGAATGTCTGTCAATTCTTTAATAATTGGCCTTATACGTAATATACCAGAAGTATTATAAGTCACAAGTGGTGCTATTCCATGTTTTAAGCAAGCTGCAACATACATGTTTAGGACTTTACTATGATTTAATTTTAACAGATCCATACTATTTATTTCCCCAAACATAACAATTGTTTGTATTACATGTTCCCCCAGAACATATGTTCGCTTGCGAACTTCCTCAAAATCAAACTTTATCCAGTCTGTTCCAAACTCAACATTTTCCAATTTTCTGATTACTTTTTTCCAGGCCGAACGTATATACATTGCACTTGACAATGCATTATTTTTAACATGAACCCATGACTCAAGTGTAAATTTAGTACTTCCAGCTTCCAAATTCTGAGCCAACATTGCATGACCTTCAATAACAATAGATGCAATATCCCAGTATAAAATTTTACGAGCCTCCATCCAGTAAGAAAATTTTGGCAATTGGTAAACTTTATGCATAGATAAAAAAGCCTTATCCATTCTACCAACGTTCCGATTAACATGGTTGACTACAGCTTCTGATTGAAAATTAAGAAGATGCGTTGCCTCATGCACAAAATACGGAACTATGGTTTCAACCAATTTATCATGCAAAGAATACGGATCTTCTAATAACCTTGAACCTAACGTATCGATAAGATATCTAACATAAATTAAAATTTGAGTGTTATAATGTTTAAACTCTGCAGATGCTGGTTGTTGATCTCTATAATCATAAGAATATTCGCATTTAAAAATAATTTCAATCTTGGTAAAACTTTTTATAATTTCAGTTTCAAATATTCTTTGTGCAATTTTCGGTCCATTTGTGCGTAAATATTTTTCAAATTGTTTAAGATTATACACATTTGATTCTTTTTTAGACTTAAACTTAATCCAATAATGTACAAACTTCTTAGAAATGATTAACTGCTGATATCCTTTCTTATATTTTCCAATTCGATTTTTAGAGAAAAACATATTACACTTTAGAAATTAATGCTATAAAAATTTTTTGATTTTATCAGCATAATCCTCAATTTCATTCTGCTTATACTTGCCTGCCCGCCACTGCAATCTTACACCATCATTTGAATACCTGGGTATAACGTGTAAATGCAGATGCGGGACAATTTGTCCTGCCACTTTATTATTGTTAACGAGTATATTAAACCCTTCAGATGCCAAAGCTGACGACATTGCCCTTGCTACTTTCTTAACTGTTTTCATTATATTAGAAAGAATTTTGTCTGGCACGTCAAGCAGTGTCTCATAATGATTCTTAGATGTTACAAGCGCATGCCCCTTATTTGCAGGTGCGATGTCCAGGAAAACCATTACATCTTTATTCTCAAACACCTTAGCACTCGGTATCTCTCCCTTAACAATCTTACAGAATATGCAATCCATCTAAATCACCTCAAAATTTAGAAATCTCGCTTAAATATTTAATTTTCTCTTTATATTCCCTTCTTCCCCTGCGGTCCACAAGCACACTTCTAATACCTGCCTGTTCAGCCGGCATCATGTCTGACTGCAGGCTATCCCCGACCATGATAACCTCAGTTGGTTTAAGTTTAGTCTTTTTCAATACTTCTTTAAAAAAGTCCGGATGGGTTTTCAATTTCCCAATTTCATAGCTAAGAAATATCCCATCAAAAAATTCAGTAAGTCCGTACTTCTCAAGGACCTCTTTGACAGAAAAACAATCGGTATTAGAAACCAGTATTAATTTATATTTTTCTTTCAACTTTTCTAAAGTGTTTTTTGTATCTGGATAAGGCTTTGCAAAGAATTTATTTTTGTTCCACATACCAACAACCTTTTCCATCTTATCAGGTGTTGGTTCAATCTTAAAAGCATTACATACTTCTGTAAACGCATCATTTAGGTTTTCATACTCTTTGAGCATTAATGCCTCTTCAAATTTATGGATATAATCTGGAAAAGGAATATCAATATCCAGGAGAAATCTTACTTGTTTCACAGGGCTTGGGTATACACCATTTTCAATAATAGTCCCCCAAAAATCAAATAGTATCGCTTTTAACATTTTATATCTATTGGTTGATATCAACTGTTATATTAATGTTTTCATTTAATGGACTGGCCGAGATTTGAACTCGGAATCTCCCCCATTTTGGTACAAAAAGCCAAGGGGGAATTTTAGCCAGATTAAACTACCAGCCCCTATATAACAAGAAAAGAAATTGCAATACTATTTAAACCTTATTTAACCGCAACTTTAATATCGCCTGCAAGAACAGTTTTTCTCCCGCTATGTTTTGCAATTTTAACTGCTCTTGACGCAATCTCTTCTGCAAATTCTTCAATAATATTTGAAAAAACATCCATTGCCTCTTCAGAAACCCGCGGCGCCCCTGCAATCTGCAATATTCTGCCGCACGGTGCTTTTGGAATGATAGAAGTATTTCTTGCCATAATAAAATCCCCTTTAGTCTTTGTTTAACCTCTTTTCTGGAAGAGCTTATTTATAAAGTTTTCGGTTAAATCAAAAAAACGTCACAAACACTGTTGCGACAAGAATTGTAAGTTTGATAACGATGTTAAGGCTTGGGCCGCTTGAATCCTTATTGGGATCGCCTACTGTATCTCCTACGATGGTTGCACGATGTGCTGCGCTGCCCTTACCGCCAAAATGGCCATTTTCTACATGTTTCTTTGCATTATCCCACGCACCGCCAGAATTACTTTGTTTAACCCCAAGCAAGATTCCTGTAACAAGCGTCCCTGCAAGTGATGCTCCAAGCGCTTCTGGTCCTAGCAAAAACCCCACAACTATCGGTGTAAAAACCACAACCAAGCTTGGCACAACCATCTCTTTTAAGGCAGATTTTGTAGCAATAACAATGCACCTATCATAATCAGGACTACTATTGCCTGTCATTATGCCTTTGATAGTCTTAAACTGCCTTCTAACCTCTTCTGCTATCTTAGTAGCTGCATTACTTACAGCAAGCAAGATATACGCAGAAAACACGTACGGTAATAAACCGCCTATAAACAATCCGATTAAAACCTTAGGTGTAAGAATATTAATGCCTCTTTCCACAAGCCCTGCTTCTCCAGCAAATAAATACAATAAAGCTGACGCAGCCAATGCAGCGCTTCCGATGGCAAACCCTTTACCGATTGCAGCAGTAGTGTTACCTGCGGCATCCAGACTATCTGTCCTTTTTCGAATTTTAGCAGGTAATCCTGACATTTCAACAATCCCGCCTGCGTTATCAACAATAGGACCATATACATCAATCGCCATCACAATAGCTGCAAGCGCAAGCATGCTAATGCCAGCCATAGCAATCCCATATAATCCAGCTATATTATTTGACAAGAATATGGCTGTCATAAGGACAAGAATAACTCCAAGCGTTGACCTTTTACCTACGCTAAGTCCATGCAGTATATTACCAGCAGCACCTATCCTTGAATCTTCAGCTATAGCTTTTACGTGCTTATAATCGTAGCTTGTATAATACTCAGTAACTTTCCCAAGGCTTATACCAGCAAGCACCCCTATCACTACCGTCCATACAACGTTTAGGTCTTTAAAGAAGAATGAATTCATTAAAAACGCAATAGTGACCATGACAATACATGTTATAATAAACGCTTTGCCAAGCGCCTTTGACGGATTATTAGATTTGGTTTTACAAAAAAATGTTCCGATTATTGAAGCTATAAGCCCTGCGCAGACCACAAATACAGGATAATAAAATGCACTTGTTGCATTTACTTGACTAATTTTGGAAATTCCAGCAGGCACCATACCTATCGCCATAGCAGCGACTAAATTCACTATAAGTGAATCAAATAAGTCAGCGCCCATTCCCGCCACATCACCCACATTATCTCCAACATTATCAGCAATAACTGCCGGATTTCTGGGATCATCTTCAGGGATGCCTGCTTCCATCTTACCAACGATGTCTGCTCCAATATCCGCAGCTTTTGTAAAAATTCCACCGCCCACCCTTGCAAAAAGAGCGATAGCTGCAACACCAAATGAATAACCCAAAAGTGCATTTACATCATTATCAAAAATTGTAGTGATACATAATAATCCTACTACACCAATAACAACAAGCCCAATACCGATGGATGATCCTGTCGAAAAACTTATTTTCAACGCCTCATTCAGGCTTCTTCTTGCGGCGTTTGCTGTTCTCACATTAGCCTTCACAGCTCTGTTCATTCCGAAAAGTCCGGCAAGGCCTGAACTAACGCTTCCAACAACAAAAGATATCGCACTCACCTTTCCAAGCAGAAAAAATAATACTGTTGAAACAATAACAACAAACACTCCGATAGCTATGTATTCTGTCAATAGAAACTTTTTTGCGCCTCTTTGTATTAATGCAGCGATTTCCTTCATTTTTTCTGTACCGGTCTCTTCCTTCATCATCCGCCTATTAAAAAAGTAGACAAAAAATACTGATAAAGCAAGTGTAATATAAACAAATATCAGATTTACCATATTAACTAATCCGTACTTTTGCTTCCCCTTAAATATCTTTCGCTATAATTTCAGACCGATGGCTTATCCCTAAATGTTGGGTTATTAGCCTTCGGTCTGAGGAATTTTGCCATAAATTGAGGTGTATTAGTTTGAAATGCATTTCTAACTCTTAGAAATCAAATAACCCCCAAAAAATTTATAGTGAAATTTCCAATAAAATCAGTAATGTTTAAATAAAACCATGGCTTCATTTTCAAATATTATGGATCTGACAAAAAGCATAAGAAAATTCGCTCTTGCAAATGCTATTAAGTACAATGGAAAAGCTAATCCATGCGCCATTTTAGGCCATATTTTTGGCGAGAATCCAGAATTAAAAAAGAAAGCAAAAGACGTCTCAAAAGAAATTATGAAGATAATTAATGAGATTAATAATTTAAGCATGGAACAACAAAAAAATGAACTTGAAAAGATATCGCCTGACATGTTAAAAAAGAAAAAAGAAGAAAAACGCGACATTTTCAAATTCTTAGGTTATCAGCCAACTGATAAGATTAATACCGCTTTCCCTCCAGGCCCTGAAAAATACCCGCACATTGGACATGCAAAAGCATTGCTTTTGAACTATATGCTTGCAAAAAACCATAACGGCAAGTTTATTTTAAGGTTCGAAGACACAAATCCAAAAACTGTTAAAAAGGAATTTTATGATATCATGCTTGAGAACTTCAAATGGTTAGGCGTTGCATGGGACGAACTAATTTACGCATCCGACTACATGGACATTTTTTATGATAAGGCAAATTTTATAATAAAAAAGGGCCTTGCTTATGTAGACAAATCCGATCAGGACCAAATTAAGCTAAGCAGAGAAAAAGGCATTCCAACAAAATACAGAGATAATTCCATTGAAGAAAACATAAGATTATGGGATGAGATGCAACACGGCGATGAGGGCTCATCGATACTGCGATTAAAAATTGACCTGAACCATAAAAATTCAACTATGAAAGATCCTACAATATTTAGAATAATAAAAAAAAATCATGTAAGGCATAAAGATAAATACAATGTCTGGCCTACGTATGATTTTCAAAACTCAATAATGGACTCTATATCTGATATTGATATCAGATTGCGCAGCAAAGAATTCGAATTACGCGCAGAACTTCAGCGCTGGATCCAAAAAGAACTGGGTATAAAGATCACAAAAACCTACGAATTTGGCAGGTTTAACATGACCGGTGTCTTAAGTTCCGGCAGGCTTATTCGTGAAAAAATTCAAAACAATGAGCTTATTGGATGGGACGATCCTTCTCTTACCACTCTTGTTGCTTTGCGCAGACGCGGATTTTTACCAGAAGCTATCAAAAATTTTGTGATATCTACTGGTATTTCCAAAGCTGAAGCAACTTTAACATGGGATGACCTGATTATGCAAAATAAACGATTGCTCGATAATATTGCAGACAGGTACTCTGCAATTTTTGATCCTGTTGAATTAACGATTATGGACGTCCCTGACATGCGAGTCGAACTTCACCTTAACCCAAACCAAAAAAAAGGCGGCAGGAAGATGCAGGTTACAAAAAATTTCATTCTATCTAAAAAAGATGTTGAGAATATGCAGGATAGTGAAATCACAAGATTAATGGACTGTATAAATGTGATCAAGACTAAAAACGAAGTATGCCTTGACTCAATCAAATATGAACAGTTCAAAGGCAAAAAAATTATCAACTGGCTTCCAAGTAAGAATAATGTGAAAATTGAGGTTCTGATGCCTGACAAAGTTGTAAAAAAAGGCATTGCTGAGCAGAATATTAGCAAAATAAAAGAAGGCGATGTCATTCAGTTTGAGCGCTTTGGATTTTGCAGGCTGGATAAGAAAGGAGATCCATTAAAGTTCTGGTTCAGCCATAAATAATACAGGCCAATGCTTCAAAGAATTAAAATTGTTTCGATATATGAAATATTAAATTATAATTTCTGTTGAGATTTTCAATAAACAATCAACTACTCCTAATTGATACTATCATCTAGTAAAATATGAAAATTGATTTTCAAATCCCTATGATTATATGACAGTAAGATTATATCATGGAACAAACTTAGCAAAATATAATGACACATATAAAAATACATACAACATACCATCCAACTGGACAGACGGACCACCGAAATCACTCAATTTTGCTTTTCAAATGACACATAAGTTTGATTCTAGAATGATGGTTTGATCTTTAGAAACTAAGATTGATGAACATTATTTTGTAAACGTTCAAAGAGGTGCAGCTTATGATCTAAACCTTAACATACCTACTTGGTTCGAATGCAGAATTAATCTATTTTCATCAAAAGCTAAAAGAGATCAACATTTAATGGTATACAAAGAAAATGAATTTAATGATTTCCTAAAAACAATCCCTCCGATGAATAGGTATACATTAAACACCAAATGGAGTCTAGAAAGATATCTGCTTACATTAGGAAGAAAAAATATATTTGTAACAGCAACAGATTATTGAAACAAATTCTGAACATATGCAATACACCAAATTAAATAGCCTCTTTTGTTGATTTATCCAATAGAAAACTGTCTAGACTAATTCAATATATCTCCTTAGAAAAAAAATTATGCTTCATTAATAAAACCTCTACAATTGTCACAACCACAATCGCATTTTTCTTTTTTGGAATCTGCATCATAGGAGTAATCTATTGTCAATTCTTCTCCAATTTTAATAAGGCGGCTTGAATAAAAGAAAATTCTTCCTTTTTTCATCACTATATCACAATTAGGATCACATGAATGATTAAGGTATTTTGACTGATTGCCATCCACCGCACCATCAACATAGCAATTTTCATTTAAACAAAAAATGTATGTAGCCCCTTTTTTGTCATTTTCCATTTCTCTTTTATCTGCTTCTTTTCCAGTAATTTTTTCGCCAGTATATTCAATTATTAAAGTTTTAGCTGGTATCTCAGTCTCCGCAAACAGACCCAGATTATCAATTCTCGATTGTTTTACTATTAATATTGGCAAATCCATTTTCAAAACTAATTATTGTTTAGTATATAAATATTATTGCACAAATTAGCATTAATTCAGATATAGAACATAAACTGATTATTAAACATTGCTTAGAAATCATAATGCTATCACGTCTAAGAATATATATTCAACAAAGGCTACCCATACTATAATCAGAAATTCATTTATAGATATAGCATATATCAGTTAATTGGAATTATGATCAACAGAATGTAACATACTCTAATAATAGGCAGATGCTAGCGTATTAATACTCACAGCGAAGTTAACATATCCCCCTTACAATTTGCTTACTTAGCAGATATACCTATCAACAGGCCCCATTCCAAAACCTTTAAATAATCACATCTTTTCTACAGTATCCTTATGGGAACATCACTTGTTGTTAGAAGCCAGATAAAAGATCTTGCAAACCATGAAGGTAAACAGTTAAACATCTCTTCGGACTTTTATGATGAGCTTAATAATAAAGTCCAGAATCTTATCAAAAAGGCTTGCATCAGAGCCCGGGCTAACGGAAGAACCACGATTATGGGTAAAGATGTTTAGAATTTTGAGATTGCTGTTTTAACTTTCAGTGTATCAATTTTAAACTTAATCTTGTCAAGCATTTCTTTTGTATATTTAGGGTCATCCTTTATTTGCATATATTTTTTCTCAAGAAGCATAAGCTTATCTGAGACAACAGGCAGCTCTTTTTTTTTCTTATGGCTGACTTTGATACGCTTTTCAAGCTTTTTTATTCGCACTTCTCTTCCAAGCTTAGTATCTACCAGAGTGTCAATTTTCCTGTTAAGTTCTACTACTGAATTCTTGATCTCATCAATTTCTTTCCTATTTACACCAATCTCTTGCATTAAATTTTTATAATCCACACCCTCAGTTTTCATACGCAATATTTCACTTTCTTTGTTTAATACAATACTAACCTGTTTTTCAAGATCTCTAAATTCGTTCATTATGTGTTGTTTAGTCTTTTTTCCAAGGGATGATGCTGTTAATTTTTTAATTTGTTTTTTAAGTCCGTCCCTTGCATCCTCTCTTTCCCTATACTTATCACTAACTATTGCCAGATGTTTAATATATCTTCTCAATCCTGTTGTATTAATTTTTTCAGAAGTATCTTCCATTCTATTTCCCAAAAGAAAACAGGCCCTTTCTCCTTGATTTTTCTTCTAACGGCGGCATATTTCCCATTGAAAAGGCATCGGTCGGTGGTTCAAGCGGAGGTAACCCACCCATAGGTGGCATACCCATCGATTGCCTACCCTGGAATTCTTGCACCCTTCCCCGCGGCGGCGGCATCGGCGCACCAGGCATATCGGCAGGATCCGCTATTGGCGGTAAATTATAATTAAAACCTTGCGGCGGACCGGCAGGTTTAGGTTTAAAAAGCTGTTTTGGCTCATTTTGCCCTTTGACAATGTCTGCAATAGCAACCATTCCCTCTGCAATAATCTTATTCTGATTGATAACTTCAGCAAGTTTGTCCACTAACGGTTCAAGTCTGTCCGCAAACTTTTCTTCACTAGATTTTTCAGCCTTCATTTCTTCAGCCGCTGTCCTAAACAGCTGTAGCATACTATCCATGCTTTTTGTCAATTTTGCCATTGAATTAATAAGTTCAGTAGAAGAAGTATCGCCTGCTTTTTTCTTAATATTTTCAATTTCCTTTTTAAGCATAACAATTTCTTTGTAAGGCATTATTTCGTAGGATTCATCATCAGCCATTTCTATCCCCTCTTTTTACTAATAACCAAACCTTATCATTAGATATTTATAAACTTTGCGTTTTAAAAGTTAGGACAAGCTAGGGTTCTTTTTCATTCTAAATTTATTTTAATTAAATCTTTCAATTATAAGTTCACTGTTTTGAATTGAAATTGGAATATTTTATCTGGCACCCCACTAGTTAAGTGTGGAATTACATAATACCTCTTGTATGCTTAGAGGTTTCTCTGTAAGCCCAATCTCCATTGCCGGTGTAATTGGTAGTTGAATCCAATTCTTACTTGATTTGAAGCTTAATGGAAGACTTG
>JBDRFR010000039.1:0-11138 GCA_043818675.1 Nanobdellota archaeon | reverse complement strand
CAAGTCTTCCATTAAGCTTCAAATCAAGTAAGAATTGGATTCAACTACCAATTACACCGGCAATGGAGATTGGGCTTACAGAGAAACCTCTAAGCATACAAGAGGTATTATGTAATTCCACACTTAACTAGTGGGGTGCCCATATCCGAAAATATTAAAAATACATTTAGTTTTTTAAGTTATATGGGGGAAACTAAGAATTATTTTAGCATAATAATTAAAATTTTTTTACTTCTTGTAGGTATCGCTGACTTTATCGGAATTCTTCCAAGCAGTCTTGATATACTGGACAAAGCGCTTACAGCGCTGGTGCTTGTTTATTTTTGGCTTAAGTTAAAGCCTTTGAAATTCTTGCTGGGGTATCAGTCCAAAGTCACAGACAAGATACTGGTGGCTGCATTTTACCTGTTTGTAATCGATACGTTTGTGCCGTTAATACCTAACTTTCCGGAAGAGCTTGCGTTTAATACCAGCCTTGTATCGATAACAGTGGGCACATTAGTAATAGCGTTGATAGCATTGTATGTTTCGTTTAAAAAAATCCAGAGAGAATCGCTGTTTCATTCGTTCTTTTCGATAATTGACAGAAAGGATGAATTGTTTGACAAACTGTCTAAAAAACGATTTATCCCTTTAAAATTTATCATGTTCTTTATTGTTATGATGTTTATGTCAGAGTATTTTTTTGGGCTGATAAACCAATGGTTCATTGTCAGCCTGGATAAATCACTGTTAATAGTTGCAGTATTGTTCGCTGTAAAAGACATCAAAAATTCCAAATCGGAGGCATTGAATAAGATAGGGAACTTTGATGAATGGCTGCTTGGGACTATCACAGATGTTTTTACGAACAGAAAAAAGTTCTATCTTGGACTCGGAATGCTACTTGTCCTGCACTATCTAAGCGACCTTGCGGTTTTCTTTATACCTTACCTATTGCCGATAGCAAAAGACCCGTACTATTTTGACCTTATAGGAAACCCAGAGCAGCACCTAACGATAAAACAGTTGCTCGCAAACGAAACTTTAACAACCACAGCCCAAAATATAGCAGCGCATATTTCTTACTTTTTCAGCAGCCTTGGAATCTTATTTTTATTCCTAATACCCATAGGCTTAATATTTCTGATTGTATTGAAAAAAGACCTTAGGAGAATGGTTGAAATAAGGGGATCCAACCTGTTTCTTGGGATTACTGCTTCGTCAATAATTATATTCTTTATCGGAATGTGGACAAAACCCAAAGTCATTTTATCAGCACATGTGGTAGGAGTTGATTTTGTAACAAATACTGTTTCGTCAGCCAGTTTTTTAAATTTTACAGCGCTGGTTGTAATAATTGCCTCAGTGATAATTATTTCGTTATTTATCAGCCACAAGGCTGAAGAAGCAGCTTGGATAGCAATATTTTTTGCAAGCTTAACATACTTAAGCGTCTATTCAGTCAATTTTTTTATTTCATATCACTATTACTATTTTTATAACATTATCCCATACTTTTCAAACATCCAAAGTTATCCGATGATTTTTAACAGCTATCTATTGATAGGATTATCATTTATTTTTTATGTGATAGGATTTATTGTATTTTCATACCATGCGATGAGGTATATCTTAAAAAATCTTATTTTGGATATTTTAACAAACGGGTTTATCATCTTTACATCCTTATTTGTTATAATTTCAACTATGATCATGATTGAAATCATAAAGGGCATGGATTTTGTTGCGGCATTTACAGTACTATTTTCTTTCCTTGGAACATTTCTGATATTCAGCTATGCATTTTATAAAGATATGTCTAGCAGAAAAGAATACAGGGATGATTTTGTGCTTGCAATAGGGATTGTGGAATTTATCTACCTGGGCCTTGGGGCGCTGGCATTGCTTTTAAGCATCAATTATAACTTAAACATATCAGTCATTAATTATTTTGTGCCGGGTATTGTTACAGTATTAGCATTATTTCTGGTTAGATTTTTCCAACTTAAAATTTGTTTTAAGGGTATCAACCTGAGAAGAATAATCATATCTCTTCTGATCGGTGTTGGCTTTGGGCTGCTATTTTTCTTAATTGATGAGCCGCCTGTTGAAATTTTTAGCAAAAGCATACTATGGGTTATGCTGTTTGTTGTTTTTGTCGGAATAAGCGAAGAACTAATTTATAGGATAGTGATATTTAGACTGGCAGAGAAGTCTTTTAATTTTAAAACTGCAAATGTCCTCCAATCTGTGGTGTTTGCCATGATTCATTTTTTGTTTTTTAAGGATATATTGAATCATTATGGTAATCTATTAATGCCTGTAGTATATTTTATTGCGCTTCTGATTTTCAGTTACGTGATGGGACTACTGGTTGGAAGGATTGAAAAATGCGAAGAAGGGAACGTAATGTATGCAATAATTGCGCATATTGCTGCAAATCTTATTTTATATTTTTTATGAAGTTTAACATGAAATATCCAGGTAAGTGTGTAGATAAATACAAAAGAGAGATAATGGGAATATCGTATAAAAGAAGCAATTAATTGAAAGCTTTGATTTACCTTAACAGTAAGTTATAGTTGATTCAACAAGTGTGATTTTCTGCATCTGTGCTTTATGTATCATCTAATGGGTTGTAATTTCTGATGATACTCATTCTACAAGTACCATATTCTGCAACATCAATCTATTGTTATAATAGCACACACAAAGATTCTGTTGGAACCATTGTGTTTTCTGACAAGATTTGGAATTAAGGCATTTTCTTCAGAATCGTAACTGTATGAACCCTCAAGATGAGAAAAATAATAATTATTTTACCCCAAGCTACTTAATGCAATGATAAACAAAAGCAGGAGGAATGTTTTTCCAAACGATTTTAGAAGTTTTTACTATGTTAAATTTGGTATAGATTAATTGCTTAAACCTTTTACTGGAAGGAAGTCTTGATGCGTTTACGTAACTAAAAGTTAGGAATTCTCCACCAGGCCTTAAAACATCAATAACCGCTTTTAAGATGCTATCCTGAAGATCTTTGTTAAAAATTCCCCAGGGAAGGCCTGAAATAATACAATCACAGTTATTAAGACCGTGCATTTTTAAGTAAGTACCTGCCTTTTCTGCAGAGTCCTGATAAATTAATGCAGCAGGACACCTTTTAAGGGTTTCTTTTACAAATAGAGGATTTAGCTCTAAGCCAAAATAGAATGCACTCTGGGGTATTTTTTTTAGAATTTTTTCAGTAAATACTCCTGTGCCTGGCCCAAATTCAATTACTACCTTTGCGTTTTCCAGATTAGGTATTTCCGTAATTAGGTTAGCGAGTTTTTCTCCTGATGGAGCTATTGCGCCAGTTATTTTTGGCATAAGACAGTATTGGTTAAAAAATTTGATCATTTTTTTTATGTTGACATCGTCAAAATACCCTTTTAAAATTTATTGAGGAAACCATCAAAAAGCCCAAAAATAAGTAAATATAGGGATAATACTGAAAAGAAAGGCCACTAAAATAAACCAAGGGAATGATTACACCGTTCATTGTTATGGGAAGCCCTTTAAACCCACCCTTCATTTCCATAATATTATACCTAGCAAGCCTTAGCAATCCGCAAAACAAGAATATGATAAACGACAAAACTGCTAGATTTGTCTGTATTACGGTGTATCCAAATATTGCAGGAGCAATTCCAAAAGATACTGTGTCTGCAAGAGAATCAAGCTCTTTTCCAAAATTCCCTTGCCTTTTTATAAGCAGCGCAACCTTCCCGTCAAGGGCATCTAAAATAACAGCGATAAAGAGCATGAACATGGCAAGAGTAAAATCTCCGTTAATTGAAAATAGTATGCATAATATTCCGGAGACGGCGTTTCCAAGAGTTAATAGGTCTGGAAGCTTTATTAATCTAAGAAGATTATATTCGTCCAGTTCTGACTTCCTCATAAACATTATACCTGATTTTCTTAGTACATTTACAAAACTGATCAAGGCTGAAGCTACTGTTAGAAAAATGGACACCCAAAGCAGAATCGGATCAACCTTATCAAGAATTGCAAGTATAAGTATTATGGTCTGGAAAAAAAGGGTAGATTTATCAAAAATATTCTGTTTTAGGATAGTGATCTTCTCTTTGGCTGCAAGAAATGAGGAAGAAATTAACACCAGAATGTCTCTTGAAATGAATGCAATAAACACAAAAAAAGGCAAAAAACCTTCAATTGCAAGAGCAAGTGCTGTTAAATTGATTAATAGTTTATCTGCAAAAGGATTCAGGATCCCTTTAATCTTTAGCTTGGGTCCTCTCATCCTTTCTATGTAGGAATCTAAAAAACTGATAACAGAAGCAAAGATAAAAAGTGCCAGGGCTACATTATTCTTCAGAGATAAAATAACCCCCATAATGATCAAGGACAATACAATCCTTAATAGTGTAAAAGTTAAGGATAGATTTTTCTTTAGCCTCATTTTTGAATTTCTCCAATTATACTTTCTCCAGCGTAAACAACATCATTAACTTTGATCTTTAAAGATATATTTGAAGGTATTATCAAGCACACTTGCGATCCAAGCTTGATCATACCAATTCTCTCACCTTTATTGATATTTTGATTTGCTGATACATAAGAGACTATCCTTCGCGCCACGAAACCTGCTATCTGTATGACTATAACCTTAATTTTCCCGCTGTCTATTGTAATCTCGTTTTTTTCATTCTCAAGCCTTGGTACTGCTGCTATAGCGTTAAGAAACTTGCCCTTAGAGTAATTTATCTTAGTAACCTTACCCTTTATGGGCGCTCTTTGTACATGTACGTTAAAAATATCCATTACAATAGTTATCAAATAAACATCTTTACCAACTAATGTTTGAATATTTCCAAATTGCCTTTTTTTGATTTTCATGTAACTTTTTTTTTCAATTTTCTTTATACTTACTATCTTACCATCAGCAGGGCTTACAATATTTTCTCCTGCCGGAATGATCCTGTTTGGATCCCTTAAGAACCAGAATTTCCAGAAAATTAAAAAACTAAATACTAAAGAAAGGCTAATAATAAGTCCAACAGATATTGAGTTCATTACACCACCTTTTTTTTAATGAATTTCCCCCTTGTTATATTCCATTTGAACTTGTGGGATTTTGAGTAAAAAATTTTTATAATATTAAGCCTGGGATAGAATTTTCTTTGCGAGAGGTTTAGCTTATTCATTAATCCTTTAAAGGGGATCACACTTTTGTTTGTTTTTTTTAAGTGAGAGGTGATACGGTTTATATCGTACTTACGCTCAATATAATCTTTAATATCAGTTTCGATAAGCTTTTTTGGATTTGACAGAATCATGTTGAAGATATGACCCAGATCATTTTTGGATATCGTATTATTACTCTCATTTATCAGACACCCCACCAGATCTTTGCTGACACTTATTTTAACCTTTCGAAAAATCCTAAAAGGACTTTTTGGATTCATTAGAATATGCAAACACATCTGGTTTATAAATGTTTCCTAAAAAGGCTTTTAGAGGTAATATTATATTCTGGATATAATGAGAAGAACTTAAAAAAAAACATTAAATTTAAAGGTTTTATTTCCAAATATATTAATTGAATCTGTGGTGCCACTAAAACAAAGTATGATTTTATGCATATGCCTTTGTTACGTTGTTTATTTATTTGAAACTGGAGCTGAAATGTAGAAAAAGCGATAATTAGGTAGGATATTTTGAGGTACATATCGCATCAAAACAAAGATAGAGGTTTAGCAAAATCTTTGGAATGTAGCAATAAGACTATTTTAGGATATAATGGTTCAAATAAATCAAAAATCCTAAAATTTGTTATCCCAACGGAGCAGAACTCCGGGGTATTAAACAAAGCTTCAAGACGGATTTTTGGTCATTACAACTTGGAAAATAATAACGATGCAAGCATCGGGGTATTAGACCCAAGTTGTAATAAAAACATTTATAAATAACTACTGTATTATTTGCATTATTTTGGGGGTGTTAGTATATGAAAAAACTGATAGCATTATTAGTAACTTTACTATTATCGGCGGTAGTTGCTGCTGAAGATATTTCTTTAAAGATTAACGACCAGGATATCTCTTCGGCTGTTGAAATCGGGCCGGGAAGCAATATTAAGTTTGATATTTCTATTGCAAAAAATGTTTTAATCAAAGATTTGAAAGCTGAAGCTGAAAATGAAGTGATACGGCAGATTATCGAAGAACAGCTTAGTGAGTTTGGAACAAACGAAAGAAAAGATTCTGTAACATCAAAGAGTTTAACAGTGGTACTCCCAGGAATTTTGCCGGCAGGTGAGCATAAAGTTAAAGTTACAGTCAAATTTAATGATGCAGAGTTTAATGATAAAACTGTACAAAAGGACATCGTGTTCAATATCATTGGAGGAGGATTTGTTAATTCTATTGTAGGCGGAATAACAAACAGTATGTCACCAGAAGCTGCAGCAGAAGTTGTTGATTTAGTCCTGCAAAGAAAAATTGAACCGTTACAGCGTGAGCCAACGTCCGAAGAGATAAGAAGTATTGCAGATCAACTGGGATTAACGCAACTGGATATCCAAAATAAGAATTATAATATACAAAAAATTGAATCGAAGAAAGTTGAACAAACATTAACCGATGAGACCATTAATAATATGATAGCTGCAGTAGCAGATCCTAACGCTAAAGCAGCACTTGAGCTACTTAAAGGAATGAAAAAACCTACAATAACAAAAAATTTAGACGTGTATGAATTATCAACAAAGGACGGGTCGAAAGCCGCGTTCCAATCCAAAATAATAATCAGTTTATCTTATGGATCAAGTCTTAATAATCTTAACTTAATTGAGAATGTACCAAAAACAGTAGCGGAAAATGCAGCCGATCTGGTTTTTTCAGAAGATCCAGTGATACTGCAAGCAGACCCTGTTGTTAAATGGAACTTTGAACATATACCAGAAGGACAAACAAAAGAGTACAGCTACACAGTTAACAAAAAACTGGAAGAGATAGAATCTGTATCGGTTGCGGCAGGAGCTGAACCAGGTTTTTTTACCAAAATTATCGCTAAGATAGTGGGGATTTTTGTATGAGATATAACCATATATGGATTATCGGACTGTTTATTATACCGTACGTTCTAGCTAGTTATCAAAGTCCTGTTTTAGATCGAGGGTTTGAAAATGGAAACATGGAAACTTTCTGGACAACAAACGCATGGTATGCTGGACAATATTTCCCATACTCAGGTGCATATTCAGCGCTGCTGGATAACTATGATAATAGTAATTTAGAGGTATATATAAATGATGAACTTCAGGATAGTTATCCTTTACCAAGCATACCGCAGCAATATGATTATGCAACTTTCAATATACCACCACAATTTAACGAACAAATCATTGATCTAAAATTTCAGATTGACGCCAACTATTTTAGTCAAACAGTGGATTTATCATTATATACCGATCCATTAGTACTAAATTTTTATTATGGCTACTGTAATATTGAAAGTAAATATTTCATAGATGATATTGAAATTTACTATGATATTATTAGTTGTGAAACTGACGCTGACTGTGGCCCACTGGAAGCATGCATAGATGCATCGTGCGTGCCAGTAGAATGCCTATTGGATGAAGATTGCCCACAGGGGTATTCTTGTATGGGCTATTCATGCATCATCGACTTAGGTTGTGAAACTGACGCTGACTGTGGTCCACTGGAAGCATGCATAGATGGTGTTTGTGAGATACTGGATTTCTGTGTAGGATTTGGAACCCAAACAATATGTGAATCAGTCCCTGAATGTATATGGGATACTGATAGATGCATAGCAAACACAGATTATGGCGGGTACTGCTCGGTACTTGATCAGGAGACATGCAATAATGATCCTAACTGTTATTATAATGCTCCGTTGGAGGTTGGTTTTGGTTGTCTCTATAATGAAAACCAAGGCTGTGCGATGTACAAAAATGAAAGCAGCTGCATGATAAATTATGGCTGCTATTGGGATTATTATGAGAGTATTTGTTATACAATAATGGGAGGGAGAGGTATGGGTGACTGTTACTCCTATAATGACAATGAACTTGCCTGCAAATCACAAGGGTTTTGTGAATACGAAATAATTTCAGGGGATTGTTTTTTTGCACCTCGTTGTTATGATTATGATGGTGATAACCAGGCTTGTTTAGAGATAGGGTGCAAGTATGATGATACGAATCAAATATGCGTGATGGACTTCTCACAGTCAGATTGCTATCAATATGATATAACAGCATGTAATGAAAATAGTTATTGCAATTGGGATTACTACTCAAATAAGTGTTATGAGGATTTTGGAAATCAATGCTCATATTATGACAATAAAAAAGATCAATGTGAACAACAACCTGCTTGCATATGGTTCGCCGACCTAGGAATATGCGACGCTGATTTTTTAGGCGGCCATGGCTCTTATTGTTGGGATTATGATGTTGACCAGGCAGAATGTGAAGCAGTAGGTGGATGTAGTTGGTACACAGACCCATTCAATCCTTCATTGGGCTGGTGTGACCCGCTGGGAGCGCATGAAAACTGTCAGAACGGTATTGACGATAATGACAATGGGATGTGTGATACAAACGGCTGCATTGTAAATGGAACTGCACTGCCACCTGATCCGGACTGTTCATTTGGGATCAAGTTTCAACCTTTAGGATACGTAGTTAACAGCCCACTGTTTGGGCCTAACCTCGACCTGAATTTTATAAATATTACATTTTCAGATATATCTAAAGTTAGTGAAGCTTGGTATTCACTAAATAAGATGGGTGAAACTTACTGTGACTGGTGGCTGGATGCAAACTGTAAAGATGGCAATATCAATCTAGCTGCTAACAGCATAACATATTTTGACAGTACGCTTACAGGAGAGTATGAACTTGCAATTTTTGTGGAAGATTTAAACAAAATTTTACAGCCGTCATATATTTTCTTTTTTGCCGGAGACTCTGATTCAGTGAAACCAAGTATTGACTTAATTTATCCGCAAAACGGGAGCACTATCCCATATAACTTTACTATTGATTTTGAGATTGAACCGAAGGGAATGCCAAAACAGGCTAGTTACAGCATAAACGGGGGCGATGATAGTATCCTTCCAGGATTCTTTTTCCATTCATTGCCGGTCAATACCAATATATTCCCGTCAGAAGGGATATACACGGTAAGTGTAACAGCTTCTAACCAGATTTCCACCATAACAAAAAATTATGTATTTCGCATAAACGACTCTGACGAGGTCTGGAGAAAGCAAGGGTTTGATTATGCAAATGAAATCGACAAACTTGTCGGAAACAAAGCAACAATCTTTGATAATAGTAATTTCTTTAATGAAGATGAGTTTGAGGTTATCAAAATCATGGGATTAAACACTATATTAAACAATGTAAAAGTACAGATTAATAATCTAACGAAAAGACTGGAGACTGAAACAAACATAACAAAGATAAATCAGTTAAAAAACCAAATAACAAACCTCAAAAAACAGACACCGGGCGAAGTGAAAATAATCAAAAGCTTAAATGACACGCTACAGAACGTACAGGGATCATATATAGATTCAGTAATAAGAAATTTCCAAAACCTGACAAATATCAGTATTGACCTTGCGAAAACCCAAAACGCAATGAAGAACCTAAGTGAGATCAGAAAACAGCCAAAAAAGGTTGAGATTAAATACCTGGACGGGACTGTCAAAAATGTCACCAAAGTTACTGAAAAGTTTGTATCAAACAAAACAGGCAAAACCAAAACATTATCTTACGTTATCCATGACGAAATTGTGCCAAATTTGGATTTATCAACTGCAACAAAAACAATAATTCTGCCGGATGGTAACGCACTCATTGAAATTAATAAAAACCTAACAGGCAAAAATGACCTAAACCTTTGTATAGATAACCTTCCTGTGTGCGGATCTGGCGATATAAGCCAAGTAAACACTTCAGTAATAGACATAACAGGAGACATTGAGTTTATAATCCTCATATCTGACCCGATTGTAAAATGGAACTTTAACGCTCAGGCACCTTCTAATACAAACAATGGAGGAGATGCTAATAATAAGGGAGGGGGAGGAGGAGGATCTGCTACAGTAACCTGCACAGAATCATGGACATGCACTGCCTGGACAACATGTTCAAAAACAGGCCAGCAAACCAGAACATGCACTGATTCTAATAATTGCGGCAGTCTGGACAATAGACCCGAGGAGCAAAGAACTTGCAACTACATTCTGCCTAAAGCAGAAAAAGAGGATATACCAACAGAACAGTCTCAAAAGCTGCCAACACAAGCAGAACAGCCTCCGGTTGAAGTTGAACAGCCTGGCGGTTTACAGGATGTTACTGGTGCTGTGGTAGGGGCAGGTAATGGCTTGAAGATTGGAGTTGCAGCAGGACTTGTTGCTGTAGTGCTTGGACTGTTTGTGTATTTTCATATCGGCAAAAAGAAATTCTAAAAGTTTTAATATTAACAGATAAAACTTATTTTATGGCAAGACTTGCAGGTATAATTTTTGAAATAGAGCAAGAATGGACTGAGAATAATTCTAGAGCAATACCTTTTGAGATATTTGCAGAAAGATTAAAACATAGAATTGATGAGCAGAGAAAAAAGGATATTGTCTTAGATAATGTAGTAAAATTTCATGAAAGCTGGGCGGAAGCATATAGTTTAACTTCAAAAACAGAAGAACTAATTAACAGAAAACCGTGGTTGCCAAGAAGATATATTGGAATTATTAATAGGCAATATCAAAGAGAAGTGGCAGGCTTAGAGGATCAAGTATTGCTCCCGCACAGATACAGAAAAGCGTCTAAGCAAAATAAATCAGAATTTGTGCATGAAAATTCAGTGTATTCTTCAGGTATGAGATGGAGTTATGCGAGTGTGGCGTTAGAATACGGTGTGGCAATCGGCGTACCTGCACTGATTGCATATATTGTCTACACTAAATTGCAACTACTAAGCCCATGATAAAATCCTAGAATTATGTTGCTTTAGAGTCCCTATTAGAGTATGATAGACATTCTGCACATTCTTTCTCCATGTTTCTATCACACTCAGGATAATACAATGGTTTTTTATCCCATCTTC
>JBDRFR010000038.1:0-3330 GCA_043818675.1 Nanobdellota archaeon | reverse complement strand
CAAGTCTTCCATTAAGCTTCAAATCAAGTAAGAATTGGATTCAACTACCAATTACACCGGCAATGGAGATTGGGCTTACAGAGAAACCTCTAAGCATACAAGAGGTATTATGTAATTCCACACTTAACTAGTGGGGTGCCCCAAACCAAAACTTTATAATCCGCAAGTTCTACTATTTCTTTTATGGACTTTAAAGATCAGATAATAAGACTCCTTGAAAAAGAAACAGGTGTTAAAGGATTAAATTTAAGCATTCCTCCTGACCCAGCGTTAGGCGATTATGCTTTTCCTTGTTTTGCCCTTGCAAAACAGCTAAAAAATGATCCGATAAAGATTGCAGCAGACTTATCTAAAAAGATTAAAAGTCCCATCATCTCGTCTATAGAAGTTAAAGGTCCATATCTTAACTTTTTTGTTAATAAAACAAGCTTATCAAGTATTATTCTAAAAGAAATCATTAATAATCAAAATTACGGTTCAACTGGCATTGGCAGGGGAAAAAAAATTATTGTTGAGCATACCTCAATCAATCCAAACGCTTCCCCGCATGTTGGTAGAGCAAGAAACGCGTTGATTGGTGACAGTATTGTAAGAATTTTGAAATTTCAGGATTACGATGTTAAGACTCATTACTTTGTTAACGACATCGGTAAGCAAATAGCTATGCTGGTTTTAGGTGCAGGAAAAAGCGCAAAATTTGAAGATCTGCTAAATATCTACACTCAAATAAACAAAAAAATCTCAGAAAATCCTGAAATTGAAAAAGATGTTTTTGAGTTGTTAAACAAACTTGAAAGAAACGATAAATCCATCAAAGCTCGTTTTAAGAAGATTGTTGGAACATGCGTCAAAGGGCAAACCATGATCTTATCAGAACTTTCAATCAAATACGATAACTTTGACTACGAATCAGATTATTTATGGTCTAAAAAAACTGATGAGGTTCTAAAAAAGCTTGAAAAAACCGGCAAACTTTTCACAGACGAAGAAGGCAGAAAAGTCCTCGACCTGGAAGGTTTTGATCTGGCAATGAAATGCCCTGTGCTTGTTCTAACACGGGCAGATGGAACTTCTCTTTATCCTTTGCGTGACTTAGCCTACCACCTTGACAAAAAAACAACAGAAAACATTATAATATTAGGTGAAGATCAAAAATTATATCATCAGCAGATTAAAGCTGCCCTAACGATTCTAAACCACATAGTCCCAAAAGCCGTACACTATTCCTTTGTTTTATTAGAGGACGGTAAAATGTCTACCCGAAAAGGCACTGTTGTACTTCTTGAAGATTTTATGAAAGAAGCAACAGAAAAAGCAGAATCTGAGATTAAGAAAAGGTATGGTAAAATAGATAAGATAAATGCAAAAAAGATAGCCTATGGCGCTATCAAATATGCAATCTTAAAAGTGAGTTCTGAGAAAAATGTAATTTTTAAATGGGATCAGGCATTAAGCTTTGAGGGTGACACTGGCCCCTATATTCAGTACGCATACGCTCGTATATTTTCAATACTGCATAAAACCAGAAGAATTGATGGAAATGTGGATTATAGCTTATTGACTAGTCCAGAAGAAATCGAACTTATAAAACTTCTTGGCAATTTTCCTGATATTGTAAAATCAGCGACGCTTCAATTAAAACCTCACTTGATAGCAAACTACCTTTATGCCTTAAGCTCTCAGTTTTCACTTTTTTATAATGCCTGCCCGGTTATTAAATCTGAGATTAAAATAAAAAAAGCCAGAATATTATTAATCACCTGCATGAAGCATGTTTTGAAAAACGGCCTCAGTTTACTTGGTATTGATGTTTTGGATAAGATGTGAATCTGTTTTTTTACGTGTCAGCATTAATTTATTCTATAATTTGACTGCAAAAAAGAAAACCTTTTTATAGAGCTTATTTATATACATCAATGAGGATTAAAAAATATGCTTAGGATATACGCACTCATTATATTATTGATACTATCAGCATTCTTTTCTATGTCAGAGACAGCTTTAGTATCTTTGAACAGGATAAAACTTCGATCGCTGTATGACCGAAAGGTCAAGGGTTCTGCAAGCGTCAAAAAATTAAAGGACAATCCGTCTGTTTTACTTTCAACAATTCTGATCGGTAATAATTCAGTGAACGTTGCGTCCGCTGCCATTGCAACATCTCTTGCGTTTGAAGTCTTTCCAAATCATGCAATTGCAGCATCAACTGGCATAATGACTTTGCTTGTTTTGATTTTTGGTGAAATAATTCCCAAATCTCTTGCAACGCAACATAATATCCAGATTTCATTGTATGTCGCAAAGCCTATATTGTTTCTAAGCCAGATTCTAAAGCCAGTTATCAAAGTTTTGGACATTATTACTGGCATCTTTGTCAAACCTGGTAATAAACCCTCTTTAACAGAAGAAGACTTACATTCTGCTGTAAAACTTGGTGAAGAAGAAGGTTTTATCAAGGATATTGAAAAAGACCTGTTGAAAAACATTTTCAAATTTGATGAAATTAATGTATCAGAGATCATGACGCCTCGTACCGACGTGTTCAGCTTGGAACTTAATACCAGCTTAAAAAAGGCGTTGCCCGGTATCATAAAAACTAATTATTCAAGGATACCTATTTATGAAGGCAATTTAAACAAGATTGTTGGTATTGTCAATATTAAAGACGTGCTAAAAGAATTGAAAAATGGAAAGTTAGATTCACCAATAAAAAAGATAATGTACAAGCCATTTTTTGTCCCTGAAAATAAAAAGGTCGATTCTATGTTAAAACAGTTTATGAAAAGAAAAGAGCACATGGCAATCGTTGTCGATGAGCACGGCCTTGTTACAGGATTGTTAACCCTTGAAAACGTAATTGAAGAGATTGTCGGGGAGATCCAGGACGAGTCTGATAAAATAAAACCACATATAATAAAAGTTAGTAAGAAGGTATGGGACGTCTTGGGTAAGTCCGATATTGAGGAAGTAAACGAAAAATTAAAGGCTAATTTTAAAGAAGCTGATGACTATGATACCATTTCCGGGATGGTTTTAAACCAACTAGGCAGGATCCCTGATAAAGGCGATAAGGTATACTTCGGTGAATTTTCTGTTGAGATAATTGATGTTGAAGCTAATAGGATAATGAAGGTGCGTGTTAGCAGGAAATAACAGCAATCTTTAAATAAAAATATATAACTATGGAGTTCTATGATTGCATGTTAAACCTCGTGGTTTAAATATTCCTAAATTTTAGGAATATAAAACCACACGGAGGTGATGTCATATGACATCAAACAAGCAAACATACATAGGATTGGACATACATAAAAAATTTTTGTATGCTGT
>JBDRFR010000037.1:0-47490 GCA_043818675.1 Nanobdellota archaeon | reverse complement strand
AAGTCTTCCATTAAGCTTCAAATCAAGTAAGAATTGGATTCAACTACCAATTACACCGGCAATGGAGATTGGGCTTACAGAGAAACCTCTAAGCATACAAGAGGTATTATGTAATTCCACACTTAACTAGTGGGGTGCCCTGAAAATAAATAGATTTAAATTATACTTATTGTTAATTAATTTTAAAATGTCAGAATTTAGCTTTAAAATTATTAAAAAAAACAAGAAAGCAAGGCTGGGGATAATAACGACCAGCCACGGAAGTTTTCAGACACCGGCATTTATCCCAGTTGCGACCTCTGCTACTGTTCGGGGGCTTGATAATAATGATATTCTGAGTATTAGCAATGCTGTACTTTCTAATACATATCATCTGCATCTTAGGCCGGGAGACCAATTGATTAAAAAAATGGGCGGGCTTCATAAGTTTATGAACTGGAACGGGCCTATTGTTACTGATTCAGGCGGGTTTCAGGCGTTTTCATTGGGGTTTGCAGTTGAGCATAAAGTTGGAAAGATTGCTGATAATTACCTGGATTTTGCCAATAAAAAACATCAAAAGAGAGCTGCAGAAGATAAGTTTGCTGTGGTTTCTGATGATGGGGTTAAATTTAAAGATCCGATAAACGGCGATACTGTATGGTTAACACCACAAAAATCCATGGAGATACAGGCAAATCTGGGGGCGGATATAATATTTGCGTTTGATGAATGCACTTCGCCATTGTCTGATAAAAATTATACAAGGACTGCGCTTGAAAGAACGCATAGATGGGCAAAAGAGTGTTTAAAATATTACGATAAAAAACAGGCGCTGTTTGGCATAGTGCAAGGCAGTATGTATAAAGACTTAAGAATCAGAAGCGCAAAATTTATCGGAAAACTGCCTTTTTCCGGGTTTGGAATCGGTGGAAGCTTAGGGAAATCGAAAAAAGATATGCACGATATCCTGGATTGGACAATTCCGCTTTTGCCTGAAAAAAAGCCCAGGCATCTGCTTGGTATAGGAGCAGTCGAGGATCTGTTTAATGCTGTTGAAAGAGGGATCGATATGTTTGACTGTGTTGCGCCAACAAGGTGGGCAAGGCGGGGGCATGTTTATATAACTCCATCAGCAGGTGGGAATGTGAAAAATAAGTTCAGGTTTAATATTGAAAACAGAAAGTATGAGTTTGATAAAAAGCCTATCGATAAAAGCTGCAGCTGTTATGCATGCAGGAATCATACCCGGTCTTACTTAAGGCATCTATTCAAATCTTCAGAATTGACGTTCTATAGGCTTGCGTCTGTCCATAACCTGACATTCATTCTGAAATTGATGGAACAGATCAGAAATGCTATTAAAGATGGCGATTTTAATAAACTTATGAAGGAATGGTTAATTTAGTTTGTCGGAATTATATCATAATAATCAAAACATTTTTACCTTTGTTTGTTGATTTTGGGTTTGTAATCAATCGATAATATCATCTTTCAAATATTTCTTTTTGATACTTTTGCTCCAGTAAATAAAGGGAGTATCAACTAATGCAACAATCCATTTTAGAATATAAGAAACGATGAATATCTGTATTATTATGTCCCAGCTAAATACCTGTTCCCATCCAAAAAGACCAAACAAGCCAACCCAGGCAATCCATGAAAAAATAACATTATCAATAATCTGTGAAACCATGGTGGACAAATTATTTCTTAACCAGATATGTTTTCCATTAGTTTTCTTTTTCCAAAAATCATATGCCCAAACATCGTGTAGTTCTGATAATAAATATGCAGCCAGGCTTGCAACAGCGATCCTTGGCAAAAAACCAAAAATCTGGTCCAGTGCTGGGCTTAATGTATCAGAAGAATGAGCAGTGAACCGCAAACAAATCTGCATAATAATTGTTGTTGCTATCAGAAAAAAGAAACCGATCCAGACAGCTTTTCTTGCTTCTTTTTTTCCGTAGTTTTCGTTTAAGATATCGGTTGCCAGAAAAGTTGTGCCGTAGATAATGTTGCCAAGGGCTGTAACCCAAAAAAAAATCTGGACAGTTTTCATCACCTGGATATTGGCTATTATCATAGACATTGCCATCCATGCATAGATGCCTGATCTTCCGAAAAGCCTGTATGCTAGAATAATACCAAAGAAACTTACAGCCATCAAAGCTATCCATAAGATTTCGTTATACATTACTAATGAGAATTAATTATGTTTTTTAAATGTGTCGGTGCATTATAACAAACTTTATATATACTTTGCCAACTATCTTTGCCATTATGAAAAGAACAAATACCTGCGGTGAACTTACTAAAAAAGATGATAAGCTAGAGGTTACACTGTGCGGATGGATGCATTCCAGAAGAGACCACGGAGGCATTATTTTTGTCGATCTTAGAGACAGGTACGGATTAACGCAAATAGTCTTTGATCCAAAACATAATCTAGATGTGCATGCAAAAGCAGAACATCTGTCAAGAGAAGATGTACTGCAGATTAAAGGGAAGGTCAGGCCAAGAGGCGAGGGGCTTGAAAATCCAAAATTAAAAACCGGTGAAATTGAAATCTTAGTTGATGATCTTGTTATCCTTAATAAGTCTGAAACACCGCCGCTTGAAGTTGATGACCGGGTGGAAGTTAATGAAGATGTCAGGCTAAAGTACAGGTATATAGACCTTAGAAAACCCAATATGCAGCAAAATCTTATAACAAGACATAAGCTTATCAAAGCAATCAGGGATTTTTACGATTCGCAGAATTTTATTGAAATAGAAACGCCGATGCTTGCAAAGTCTACACCGGAAGGCGCGCGGGACTATCTGGTTCCTTCAAGAGTCAACCCAGGAAATTTTTTTGCGTTGCCGCAAAGCCCGCAATTATTTAAACAGTTATTGATGGTGTCTGGAATGGACCGGTATATGCAGATCGTTAAATGTTTTCGGGATGAGGATTTGCGCGCAGACAGGCAGCCGGAATTTACGCAAGTGGACGTGGAAATGTCGTTTATAGATGAAGAGGATATTTATTTTCTGCATGAGAAGCTTTTTTTACATTTGTGGAAAACTGTGCTAAATAAAGAGATATCAATACCGTTTCCCAGGATTACTTATAAAGAGGCAATGGATAAATACGGGTCTGATAAGCCTGATACACGGTTTGGCATGGAACTTATTGATGTGTCAGAAATACTAAAAGAATCAGATTTTAAGGTTTTTACAGACAATATTAAGTCTGGGGGGATTGTGAAAGCTATTAATGTTAAAGATTGTAAACTGTCAAGAAAAGATATTGATGAACTTGTAAGCTTTGTAAAGATATATGGCGCAAAAGGGCTTGCCTGGGTGAAAGTCACAGAGAATGGGCTGGAATCATCGATCGTTAAATTTCTAAACCAGGAAATCCAGAAAAAGTTGGCTGCAAAGCTAAAGGCTGAGAAAGGTGATCTGTTATTATTTGTATCAGACCAAAAACATTTTGTTGTTAATGATTCACTCGGTGAATTAAGGATGCACCTGGGAAAAAAACTGGGCTTGATTAAAGGCGATTATTCGTTTTTGTGGGTTACTGATTTTCCGTTAGTAGAATATGATGAAGATCAGGAGCGGCATGTAGCAGTGCACCATCCGTTCACTGCGCCAAAAGATGAGGATATGGAGCTGCTTGAAAAATCGCCTTCAGAAGTCAGGGCTAAAGCGTATGATCTAACATTAAATGGTGTAGAGATTGGCGGAGGATCGATAAGAATCCATAATTCGCAAATCCAGGAAAAAATGTTTAAAGTGCTCGGCATATCAAAAGAATCGGCAAGAATCAAGTTTGGATTTTTGCTTGATGCTTTTAAGTACGGAGCGCCACCGCATGGAGGAATAGCGTTTGGGCTTGATAGGATTGTATCGATTGTAACAAATAATGAGTCAATAAGAGAGGTTATCGCGTTTCCCAAAACCAAAAATGCAGAAAGCTTAATGGATGGGAGCCCGTCAGAGGTTTCGCTTGAGCAGCTGAAAGAATTAAGCATTAAACTTGATATAGTGTTAGAACAGAAAAATCAGATTTTTGAACAAATTAAAAAATTGTTGGATGATAATAAGATAAAGTTTGAAGTTATGGAACATGAAGCAGTGTATACTTCTGAACAGGCAGCAAAAATCAGAGGAACAGAATTAAAACAAGGCTGCAAAGCGTTGATCTGCAAGACTGAAAATGGATATATCCAGGCTTGTGTATCAGGGGCAAAGGGGATTGATATGGATAAGCTTAAGAAAGCGCTGGCTGTAAAAGAAGCAGAACTGGCTGATGCAAAATCAGTAAAAAAAATCAGCGATTGCAGCATTGGGGCAGTGCCTCCGTTTGGCAACTTGTTTTCTATACCAGTTTATTTTGATAAGTCTGTAACCAAAAATGAGACAGTAGCGTTTAATGCAGGAGAACATACAAAGTCAATAAAAATGAAAAGCGCGGATTTGGTTAAAGTTACAGGCGCAAAAATTTTTGAATTTTCAAGGTAGAATTAATAGCTGTCTACAAAGCAAACTTTTTAAATAAACTAGCTTTCTTTTATTAAATGCAAATAAATTTTGTAACCTGCAATAAAGGCAAAGTGAAAGAATTTAAGCAGATTCTAGGACCGAAGATTTCTGTGGAACAGGTTGAGATTGATTATCCAGAACTTAGGTCGGATGACCCCGAAGAGATTGCTAAGCTTGCGGCTAAACAATTGGCAGACATTCTGAAAAAACCGGTGGTTACTGAAGATTCAGGGCTTTTTATCGAGGCTTTAAACGATTTTCCAGGGACTAATTCTGCATACATCTATAAGAGAATCGGGCTTTTGGGAATATTGAAACTGATGAAAGGTGTTAAGAACAGAACGTGTTATTATAAGTCTGCTGTTGCATATTGCAGGCCTGGTAAAGACCCTGTGAGCTTTTTAGGTATTGAAAAAGGCAAAATTGCACAAAAGGCGCGCGGTAATAACGGGTTTGGGCATGACCCTATATTTATTCCTGTGAAAAGCAGGAAAACCTACGGGGAAATGGAAGATGCTCATAAAGTTAAAAAGTTTAGAAAAAAAGCAGTAAATAAGTTGAAAAAAATCTTATGAGATTGGAGGTTTAAAATGGGAAAAAAAGACAGTGTGGAGTATAATCTAAAATTTTGGATATGGCATCTGATCGATAAAATAGTAGAAGCAAAATATGATTTTAGGGAAGCAACTAATCCTTATTATCTGGAGGTTGAAAAAGCTTTAAATGTTATTTATAACTTGGATATTCGGCTGGAAAATGTTGATAAAGCAGTTGATAAGGTTTTTGATGAGCTAAAGCAGAAGATAAAACAGATCGTAATAGAAGAAGCTAACGCTAAAAGCAGGGAAGCCACAGTATTAGATTGTGTTGAAAGATTAAAAAAAATTGAGGATTTAGGAAAATCAGAAAAATTTAGATACGTTCAAAAGAATGCAAAAACTATAGTTCAACTTTGTAGACCAGCATGGCAAGCGTTACAAGAAGATATTAATATTGCCAAAGCAATAGAAAAAGCAGAAAAAGAAGCTATTGCACTTTTAAAAAAGAAAAGGAAAATGGATTGAACGTATACAATAGGTCAAATCGAAAGCTGACAGATATGATTATGAGCAAGTATCCATTATGAAAATCCCCACAGAAAAGGAATGTTATGATCTTTTGGAAGGAAACAATGTTCCAACAAATATATTAGATCATTCGGTTGCAGTCTTGAAGGTATCCGTTCAGATCTATGACCAAATTAAGGATAGGTTTGAGCTTGATTCAGACATTATCAAAGCAGCAGCATTGTTGCATGATATTGAGAAACTGAGGAACTGGCATGAAATAAAAGGCAAAAATTATCTTAAATTGAAAGGATATAAAGAAATCGGAAATATTGTTGGCGAGCATGGTATGGTGCCGCCTCCGGCAAGTGTGTATGGCAAGATATTATTTTATGCTGATAAACGTGTCAATGAAAATGAGATTGTCAGCTTAAGACAGCGCCTTGATTTTATTAAAAGACGGTATAAATTAAATATGCTGATAGTAAGACAACTTAAAAATATGGCAAAACAAATAGAAAAGGAGCTGGGAATACAGCCGGACAAGATAAAATGAAAATTCGCATTGAAGAGGATAGTATTATTGATATGGAAGTGGATGCAATAGTCAATCCTGCTAATTCGTATGGTTATATGGGCGGAGGAGTTGCAGAAGCCATTAAATCAAAAGGCGGGCAGGAAATTGAAATGGAGGCGATTAGCCATGCTCCAATACCTATCGGTCATGCTGTTATGACAACAGCCGGTTGTCTGCCATGCAGGCATGTTATACATTCACCGACAATGGAGCAGCCAGCAGGTCTAACTGATATTTTAACTATCAAAGAAGCAACAAAAGCAGCTTTAGAATGCGCGGACCTGAATAATCTAAAGAAAATTGCGATACCGGGCATGGGTACAGGGGCGGGGGGTTTGCCAAAAGACAAGGCTGCAAAGGCAATACTGGATGTAGTCGTGAATTTTGAGCCAAAGTCGCTTGAAATAGTAATTCTTGTCGATATTGATAAAGAGATGGTTAGAGAGTTTGAGAAAGCGTGGAATGGATAGTTGGATCACTGTTATACCCGTGTGATTTATGTTTTTTTTTTCCATTACAATATTAGGCTATTGATTGAGTTATTCAATTGAAATAATCTATAAGGTGTACACCAATATTTTTTATCAACAAAATAACTTTGTTATGCCTTTTTTTAAGGGAATGCTAGAAAGATGGTGAAATCAATTTTTCTCCCGGGAAGAAAAACCACCCATAAATATATAAATAATCCGGCTTTCAAATATGTTATGAGTTTACAAAAAAGGCTTGTCTCACCAATCTGGAATAAATGGTATAACTATATTACTAAATTGGATTCCAAAGGGGATGTATTATTCTTAAACTATGGATATAAAAATAATGAAACACTAAAATTAAAAAAAGAGGATGAAAAAAACAGGTATGGTATCCATCTGTACCATAAGGTTGTAAGCTCTGTTGAAATAAATAATAAAAAAATCTTAGAGATTGGATGCGGCAAAGGGGGAGGGGCTTCTTATATAGCAAGATACATGAAACCCAAGATAGTTGTAGGTATGGATAAGTCCAAAAATCAGATAGAATTTAATAAAAAATATTATCTTGAAGGAAATTTAAGATTCAAACATGGTGATGCTCTTAAGATTCCTATATCAAATGAAAGTTTTGATATTCTGGTTAATGTAGAGTCTTCTCATTGTTATGCTAATTTTGATAAATTTTTAAAAGAAGTTAAAAGGGTGTTAAGAACAAAAGGATATTTTTTGTTTGCTGATTTTCGGAAAAAAGAATTGATTAAACCACTTTTAAAATCTATAGATAAATCAGGACTTCAGATAAAAAAATACGAATGCATAACAGAAAATGTGGTTGAAGCATTAAAAATTGATGATGATAGAAGGACTAAACTTCTTAAAAGGCTATTACCCAAAATTTTTCATAAATGGGGCAGGCGTTTTGCAGGGGTAAGAGGCTCTAAGACATATAATTCTTTTAAAAACGGAAAAAATAAGTATTTTTATTTTGTTCTACAAAAAGTCTGAAAACTGAAGTAATGTTTGGGGATTAATATCTATCTTGTGATAGTAAGTTTTATGTATCGATAATGATATAATCCATTTTTTGCATTAACTAAAAAGAGTCATAATTTTTTGTTTATAAAATGGAAGTTAGACTATTTTGGATAGGTTTTAATGCAGACAACAAGTCTTTTGTGTTGGACTTTCCAAAACAGATTATTGTCAGATATATTTAAAAAATCATTATCATTCTTTAATGATATGACTACTATAAGAATAAATTCCATGGACCAGCTTCATGAGTGCGGTCGACCATGGGATATACCAAACAGTTATACTGAAACAAACCATCCGGTGATAGATAAAATTCTAAAACAGTCAAAATTGGATGCGGGAATTGAAGAAATACCTATTGCTGTATTTTTTCCTGATTCACCAGAAAATTATGCTAGATTAGTTCCACATAGGGATGCAGATATACACGGATGTCGCGAGGAAGGTTATGGAATGAGCGTGAATCCCGGAGTTTTGAAATATCCTGAGAGCGTTTTGCGTGAGTTAATAGACCATGAAGTATGCCATGTATTGTATAAGGATCCGGATACGAACTTAAACTGGTTTCTCTTGTATATGCACACTAAATTCATAGCTGAACCAAGGGCTAGGAGATATGCTAGAAGAAATGCAATGAATCGGTAGGAAGCCTTTTCTGAATTTTTGCTGATTGGACATATAAGTAACCACCAGAAGTTTTTGGTTTTATGTGTATGAAATAAATTTTTGTCTTATTGGGATATCCAGCAATCTCTTGAAAGGCCGGTGTCAGGTTAAATTCTTTTGAAATGCTGGTAGAGATTCTGAGTCTTATCTGCTTGGCGCACAGTAAATTATTTAAATAATCATAATTTCTGAATCCTAGATGAAAGTTGATAAAGAATTGGTCAGAAATGTCGCCAGTGTTGCAAGGTTAAGATTAACAAACGAAGAGATTGAGAAGTTTGCGCCGCAATTGAAAGAGATTCTTGACGCGTTTTCAAAGCTTGATGAAGTTGATACTGATAATGTTATACCCAGCTTTCAGCCTGTAGAACTGAAAAATGTCATGAGGGATGATAAAGTGGGGGAGAGCTTATCACAGGAAAAAGCGTTGAAAAATACCATTCATAAAAAAGACGGATATTTTAAAGGGCCAAAGGTGGTATCATGAAAAAAATGTTAATATTAATTCTAATAATTGTGGCTATGTTTGGCTGCGCAAAACAGGAAGGTGATAATATGGATGGAAACACAGCAGTTTTTGAAACAACAAAAGGCAATTTTGAAATAGAGCTTTACACTGATAAAGCGCCGATAACAACCAAAAATTTCATTGACCTTGTTAACAAAGGGTTTTATGATGGGTTAATCTTTCATAGGGTCATTGATGGATTTATGGTTCAGACAGGGGATCCAAACGGCGATGGGACAGGAGGGTCTGGTTATACTATCGAAGATGAGTTTGATCCGGAACTTAAGCATGATTCAGAAGGGATACTGTCCATGGCTAACAGGGGGCCTAATACAGGCGGGTCACAGTTTTTTATAACGCTTGCGCCGACAGAATGGCTGGATGGAAAACACGCAGTGTTTGGCAAGGTCAGTTCTGGTATGGAAGTTGTAAGGGAGATTGGTGAAGTTGAAAAAGATGCAAGAGACAAGCCTCTTACAGACGTTGTAATAAAGAAGATCAGTATAAAATGAATAATGGTCCACTGGATGAATTTACGAATACTGTTGGAAATTATCTCATGAGTGTTGCAGGAGTTGTAGGTCCGGCAAGCACACCGGAAACAATAAGAGCGAGTCAGCAATCATTCCGAAAAGCACTTTCTGATTATAAAGCTAAACATCCTGACTATGTGAGCGAGAGTCTGCAAAAACTGGAAAAAAGCAGTGATTTTGATTGGTGTGCAGATCCTGAGGGTGTTGATGCATTATGCGCGCTTTATACCTTAGCAGAAGAAAAAATCAGAAGACAAATGAAAGATGGACATTAACAAGATAATCTCAGATGTAGAGAAAATTAATGCTGAATACCATTATTTTAACACTATATCTTCACAATTAGCAAAGGATAAGGCTAAAGAGCTGGAGGCTGAACCGAAAGGGAAACTTAATGGCTATATAATCTCTGTGAAAGACTGTATCTGTGTTTTAGGAGTTGAGTCCAGAGCAGGATCAAAAATATTGTCTGGGTATGAGCCTGTTTTTGATGCTACGGTCGTTGAAAAGGTTAAAGAGCACGGCGGAATAATAATCGGAAAAACTTCACAGGATGCTTTTGGGTTTGGGTCGTTTAACACAAATGTCGGGATCGGTATGAGGGTGCCTTTGAACCCGCATGACAAAAAAAGGGCGTGCGGTGGGAGTTCTGGCGGCGCAGCTGGATTTGCTCAAAAAGCGCCGTTTCCGCATATTGCGATATCGGAATCGACAGGCGGGTCTATTGTTGCGCCTGCGTCTTTTTGCGGTGTTGTCGGGTTGTGCCCTACATACGGCAGGGTTTCAAGGTATGGACTGATGGATTATGCAAACAGCCTTGATAAGATCGGGTCTATTGCAAAAAATGTCAGGGATGTGTCTTTGATGCTGTCTGTGATATCCGGGGCTGACGATAAGGAGAGCACAACAGTCAGCCAAAAGGTTTTGGATTATACTGATTATCTGAAGCTGGATATTAAAAACAAAAAAATTGGAATAATAAAAGAAGGGTTTTCTGAAGGGGTCAATGAGGAAGTGAAAGATAAAGTGATGGAAGGTGTAGCGTGCCTGGAATCAGCCGGTGTAAAAACAGAAAAAGTGTCTTTGCCGTTAACAGAAAAATATGGTGTTTCATGTTATTATCTGATCGCGATGTCAGAAGCGTCAACAAACCTTGCAAAGTATTGCGGGATGCGGTACGGTAAGCATGAAAACCTGTCCGGAAGCTTCAATGATTATTTCTCAGAAGTTAGAAGCAAGAATTTTAATGAGGAAAGCAAACGAAGGATTATCATCGGGACTTTTGCGCGGATGGCAGGGTATAGGGATGCATATTATATCAAAGCTATGAAGGTCAGGACAAAAATCATTGAGGAGTATAAAAAGGCATTTAAGAAGTATGATGTTTTGGTAAGCCCCACTATGCCGATCGTTGCGCCGAAATTTTCTGATATTGAAAAATTGACACCGTTGCAGAACTATATGATGGACATTTTAACAGTAGGGCCAAACCTTGCAGGGATGCCGCATATGACAGTGCCCTGTGGGCTTAATTCTGAAAAAATGCCTGTTGGACTGATGATGATTGCTGATCAGCTAAAAGAAGAGAACCTGGTGCAGATCGGGTCAAAACTTGAAAGATGAAAATATCAAAAGAGAAATATTGCATAGTTAGCATCCCTTCAAAACAGATTGAAAGGTTTGACTTAGTGAATCTTTCAAAAAATTTTTACTCATTTATCTATGATACTAATAATATCACATTAATAATCAACCAAAAAAACTGGAAAGAAATTGAAAAGAATTTTGCTCTTTATAAAATTGAAAAGAGTTTTAGGATCTTGACTCCTGATGCTGAACTGAGCTGGGATGTTGTCGGCTTTATTGCTAATTTAACAAAAATACTGGCAGAAAATAAGATCAGTGTTGGAGTTATATCGTCATTTTCAAAAGACCATCTGTTAATCAGGAATAAAGATGTGAGAAAAGCAAGGAAAGTATTGAAAAATGAAATTTGAATCGGATGTTGTGATTGGGATAATGAAAAAAACCATATTTTCGTTATTAGCAATCATATTATATATTAGTGCGGTCAGTGCTTTTGAACCTTATCATTGTGATAATTTAAAGGGTCTTGAAGGATTGTGTTTTGATGTGACTTTTGCTGTGACAACAGATAAAGAGATGAACATTCCAGCCAAGTATAATTTTCCACATTTTATTCGTGCAGGAGATCATCTATATATTAAAAATATCAATATATCTAATTTAGATGTTGATAAATCATCTGACGAAGGAGTATTTAGTTTGATGATTAGGCCTGTTGATTATATTGATAAACCTTATACAGATTTGAAAAAAATATATCCCGAGAATTATGGTGATTTTAGTTTTAAATCTTTACGTCCTAGTTATTATTGTGAATATATTTTTAATGAGAATGGTTATTATAAGACAACTTGCAATGATGAAGAAGTAAGGTTTAATAGATACAATATAGAATTATTCAAAGAAGGAGAGTGGATTATTGTTGATGATTTTACACCCAAAAATAAAAATGGGAGTTGGATATATACGTCCATCTTTAATGGTATATGGGAAGGAAATACTTTTAGAGTAACTTCTGGTTTTGAGATGGATAATATGAAGGATCTTAAGTCATCTTTAATGTTTGTTGTATTTAGCTTGATAGTAATTCTTATATTTGGAATAATACAATCTTATTTGGCATGGTTAGCGTTAAAGAAGAAAGATCAAAAAGAAAACAGAGTTTTATTTTGGATATACCTAATATTTATTGTTGTAGTAATTATAATCATTTTATATTTTGTTAAAAAAAATATTATTTGAAAAATGAAATTTGAATCGGATATTATAATCGGGATCGAATGCCATGTTGAGCTGAAAACAGCTTCAAAACTGTTTTGCAGCTGTAAGAGAGCGGCTGTTATAGATGAAGAGCCAAATACCCGAACTTGCCCTACATGTCTTGGGCATCCTGGATCAAAACCAGTGGTCAATAAAAAAGCGGTCGAGTATGCGCTTAAGTTGGCATTAGCTACAAAGTCCAAAATATCTAAAGAGCTCATCTTTTCCAGAAAGTCCTACTTTTATCCGGACATGTCAAAAAATTATCAAATTTCACAGTATGAGATTCCTCTTGCAACAGGTGGCAAGATTAAACTGGATTCAGGTAAAATTATTGGTCTTACGAGGATCCATCTAGAAGAAGACCCTGCGTCGCTTGTGCATCCGGGTGGAATGGAAAGCTCAAATTTTGTGATGGTGGATTATAACCGGTCAGGTGACCCTTTGGTAGAGGTTGTAACAGAGCCAGAGATGTATTCGCCGGAAGAAGCAAGAGATTTTATGAAACAGTTAATTACCATCCTTGAATATCTGGAAATATTTGATGTAGACAGCTGTATCATAAAAGCTGATGCTAACATATCAATAAAAGAGTCAGGGTATGTGAGGTCAGAAATTAAGAATATTACCGGGTTTAAAGATATTGAAAGGGCGCTTAAATATGAAATTTCAAGACAGAGAAGGGAGATCTCTGAAGGTAAAATATTGAAACCGGAAACCAGGGCATGGAATAGCGACAAAGGCACAACATTTTCTTTAAGGACCAAGGAAGTGGAAGAGGAGTATGGGTATATTATCGATCCTGATCTTGTTAAGATTGATATCACAGAGAGTATGGTCAATTCTATTGAAGTGCCAGAACTGGCAGATGATAAGCTTGAAAAATTCACAAAAAAACATAAGATTTCAGAAGAGACTGCGAAAGTTTTATCTAAAGATAAGGAGCTCGCAAATGTTTTTGAAGCAGTAGCAGCTTCAGTTAACCCTGAACTTGCTGCTAAGTGGGTAAGACGAGAATTGCCGCGTGTGTTGAATTATGTCAAAAAGAAATTCTCTGAAGTTTCATTAACAGAGAAACACCTTGTTGATTTGCTCACATTAATTGAAAATAAAATAATAACAGACACAGTTGCGCAGAAAATACTTGAAAAACTTGTAGAAAAGCCGTTTGATGTTAATTCTTATGTCAAATCTGAGAAATTGGAGATTGTTTCTGATAAGGGCGAACTGGAAGAAATTTGTAAACAGGCAATAGAAGAAGGAGCTGCCGCTGTTTTGGATTATAAGGCAGGCAGCGAGAAAGCGTTAAATTATGTGGTTGGGCTTGTGATGAAGAAAACCAAAGGCAAGGCAAGCCCGAAAGAAGTGACTGATATTTTAAAAGAATTGATTCAGAATTTATAATGATTATATTGAATTAGCAAAGTGCGCAAAAACTGTAAATCAATAGATATCTCAAAATAAGCGCATAGTTGTGCAATCTCTCTATATTTTATAGAATTAAATGATCATAATGGAAATCTATTATGCGGCAATAATCAGGTTACCTCAACTTTATGGCGTTAGCACAATTTTATTACAATTTAGGTCTAATACCCCGATGCTTGCATCGTTATTATTTTCCAAGTTGTAATGACCAAAAATCCGTCTTGAAGATTTGTTTAATACCGGAGCTCTGCTCCGTTGGGATAACAAATCTTAGGATTTTTGATTTATTTAAAAGTAATTTTAAAACAAAAATATTTTTTGCGCCCTTATGTTGACTGTACCAATAATCATAAATTTAATAAATAGGTGATTATTAGTAATCTTTTAAATGAAAAATAAAAAAATACCCTCTATAAAAGAGCTAAAAGAAACATATATTGATAGGGAAAGGGTACATGCGGGTATTGATTATTTTGCAGCTGTCTTATCCTTATATATCACTAAATTATTTTTATACACTCCTATAAGACCTATGCAGGTTATGTTCTTATGGTTTATACTTCAAATTGTAAGCTGCCTGATAATTCTAAAAGGCGGGTACCTTTTTATTTTAATCGGTGTGTTCTTATACCAGGCTGCTAATCTTTTAGATTATGTTGATGGACAAGTAGCAAGGTATTATGGACAAGAAAGTATACTGGCGTTATATGTAGACCAGGTGTACCATTGGATAAACCACCCTTTGCTTTTTTTGTGTTTATCAATTGCTGTAGGTAACATATCACTTGGTATAGCAGTTATTGTTGTTTATTTCTATGCTCGGTTGGCAGTTTTTAATCCGAGTTTGTATAACCTACAAAATAAAAGGCTGGAAAAAATGCTGAACAGAATTGCTTTGGCCAGGCAAAAAAAGCACCAACGAGGTATTCTATCCAAGCTAACAGAGTTATTTAGGATAACGCTGTTGTTCAATGCATTTTTTATTGGAGCTTTATTTAATGTAATAGAGCTTGTTTTGTACTTATACTTAGTCTTATACGTTGTGGAATTTTTTAGAAGATTTATTTATTGTATCAATAGCCTGAAAAAAATAGACTGTGATTTATACGGGGGGAATAAAAAATGAGCTTAAATATAGGTGTAATAGGCTGTGGTTATTGGGGTCCAAACATAATAAGAAACTTTAATCAAATTGACTCAACAAATTTGTATTATATATGCGACCTTGATCAAAAAAAGATGGAACATATCAAGAAATCGTATCCTAGTGTAAAGACCACAACAGATTATAAGGATATTTTGAAAGACCCTAAAATTGATGCTGTTGCAATAGCAGTACCTGTGGCATATCATTATTCAATTGCAAAGGATGCTTTATTGTCTGGTAAACATGTATTGGTGGAAAAGCCATTAGCAAATAGCGTAAAGGAAGTTGAAGAGCTTATAAATATCACAAAAGAAAAAAATCTAATATTAATGGTCGATCATACATTTGAGTATGCAGAAGCTGTGAATAAAATTAAGGAAATTTATGAATCCGGGGAGCTTGGTGATATTTACTATATGAGGGCAGATTGGTTCAATCTTGGATTATTACAGCCTGATGTTAATGTTATATTGGACCTTGTAACACACGTAATCTCGATAATAAGTTATGTAACTGGCCTAAAACCGGTAAGTCTTACAGCAAATGGAAGCGCATACCTGCGAAAAGATATACTTGAAATAGCACATTTGAAGATTAAATATCCAAAAAATATAACAGCCTATGTAACAGCGAGCTGGCTTGAACCAAGAAAAACCAGAGGATTAACAATTGTTGGCAGCAAGAAATTGCTTGTATATGATCAAATAAACTTAGAAGAGCAGGTAAAGATCTATGATAAGGGAGTTGACGTAACCAAACAGCAAGATGATGTAAGCCAGATAAAAATAAATTATAGGTATGGGGATATATATGCTCCAAATATCAAAAATATAGAACCACTTAAAATCATGTGTTCTCATTTTGCAGATTGTATAATCCATAAAAAGAAGCCAAGAAGCGACGGCGAATCAGGACTTAATATTATGAAAGTATTTGAAGCAGCTGAAGAATCATTAAAGAATAACGGAAAAGAGGCAAGCTTAAAATGATTACTAAAGACGTTAAAATTGGAAAAGACACAAAAATTTTTCAGCCTGATCTGGTTAATTTGTACGGATGTGAAATTGGAGATGAATGCAAAATAGGTGCCTTTGTCGAGATACAGAAAGGTGTAAAGATAGGGAACAGATGTAAAATTGAATCGCACGCATTTATCTGTGAAGGGGTTACAATAGAAGATGAGGTGTTTATTGGTCATGGGGTCCGATTTAATAATGATAAATATCCCAGAGCAACAGAAAAAGGGAAATTAAAAACCGAGAAAGACTGGGGTGTAACTCCTACTCTGGTCAAAAAAGGAGCATCGGTAGGGACTAATGCAACAATTTTGTGCGGTATTGTAATCGGGGAGAGGTCTCTTGTGGGAGCTGGTTCGGTTGTTACAAAAGATGTTTTAGCTGATACTATTGTCTACGGAAATCCTGCACGAGCAAAAAATGACTAAAGTAATGCTAATTAACCCGCCCAGAATAGAATATGAGCAATCAGCAGGCTTTAACACATATTTGCCTATCGGTTTGTTAGGGATAGCTGCTATGATCAGGGATATTTGTGAACTGAAAATATTAGACTGTTTAATGACTCATTTTAGAATAAAACAAACAAAAGAGTATATCCTGTACGGTACACCTTTTGATAAAATTAAAAAAATAATCCAAGACTTCAACCCAGATATAGTTGGGATTTCCACACCGTACTCTGAACAATCAGATAATGCGATGATAATATGCAAGATGTGCAAGGAAATTAACCCAAACATGATTGTTGTTTTTGGCGGGCCTGATTCTTCGGTTAGATACGAACAACTATTAAAAGAAACAGCGTGTGATTTTTGCGTTACCGGCGAGGGCGAAAAAACTTTCTTTGAATTCATAAATAACTTCAATTCGAAACAATCTTTAAAAAATATTGAAGGGGTGGCGTATCGAACAAAAGGGGGAATTCATCATGGACCAAGACCATTTCTCGATAATTTGGATGAATTACCGTTACCAGCCTATGACTTAGTAGATATGAAAGCGTATATAACCAGTAAATACCTGTATAAAAACAGGAGCGGGATAAGGGAGAATTCCATTTCTATGATAACAAGCAGGGGTTGCCCTTTTAATTGTATTTTTTGTTCAATCAAATTACACATGGGGAAAAAATATAGATATCATTCGCCGGATTATGTAATTCGTCATATTACACTTTTGGTGAAAAAATATGGTATTACTAATTTCCACTTTGATGATGATAATATTTCTTTGAATAAGAAGAGATTTGAACAAATCTTGGATAAAATAACCGAAAATAAGCTGAAAATAAACTGGGATGCCCCCAACGGACTTAGAGCAGATACGCTGGATTATAATCTGTTAAAAAAGATTAAAAAATCCGGTTGTGATAATTTTATGGTAGCCATAGAATCCGGAAACCAGGTTGTATTGGACAATATTGTGCGTAAAAATGCTTCTTTAAAGTATATGGTGGAAATTGTTAAGCACTGCAAAAAATTACGGATCAATGTGGGAGCATTTTATATAATTGGTTTTCCAGGTGAGACAATCGAAAATATGAAGGAAACGACCAGTTTAGCGCTAAAACTGCTTCGAAAATATGGGGTTATTCCGCGAGTGAATCTTGCAACACCATTAATCGGCACAGATTTGTACAATCTATGTATCGAAAAAGGGTTTATTAAAAAAGACCTGACTGATAAAGAGATCGCATCTGCATCAAAAATTTATGGAAACACGCTGATCTCAACAAAAGATTTCACTCCAAGCGATGTAAAAAACGTAAGCCTTGATTATCTCCGTAAACTTAAAAAAGAACTGATGATTCATGCACTTAAACATCCATTATTTGCAATTAAAAAAATAATTAACAAACCTGATCTGATAATCAGGTTTTTTAAAGGGATTAATAGCTTTTTAAGGCCGGCAAAGAACTAGGTGAGAAAAATGGAAATACCTTTTATCGATTTAAGAAAGCAATATCACTCTATAAAAGATGAAATTGACAGGGCTATCAATAAAGTTCTGGAAAACACGTCTTTTGTCTTGGGAGCAGAGGTGGATAGTTTTGAAGATAATTTCGCCAGATTCTGTAATTCTAAGTATGCAATCGGTGTTAACTCAGGGACTGCAGCGCTTCATTTAGCATTATTAGCAAGCAATATAGGTAAAGGAGATGAGGTAATCACAGCCCCTAATTCTTTTTTTGCTACAGCAGAAGCAATTTCCCTGACAGGAGCGACTCCGACCTTTGTTGATATTAACGAGCGTAGTTATAATATGGATCCATTAAAAATAGAAAAAATTATCACAGATAAAACAAAGGCAATAATACCGGTTCATTTGTATGGGCAAACAGCGGATATGAAGCCAATACTGGAAATTGCAGAAAAACATAATCTGAAGATTATTGAAGATGCCTGCCAAGCTCATGGTTCCAGATATAACGGAAAAAGAGGTACACTTGGAGAATCAGCATGTTTTAGTTTTTATCCTGGCAAGAATCTGGGCGCTTATGGCGAAGCTGGAGCGGTAGTGACTAATGATGAAAAGATAGCCAATAAAATCAAACTGCTAAGGGCTCATGGGGAAGCCCCAAAAAATACGCATTCTATTGTTGGATATAATTATAGGATGGAAGGGATACAGGGAGCTATACTTAATGTAAAACTTAATTATCTGGATAAGTGGAATAATGAGAGGCGAGAGCATGCAAGATTATATAATGAGTTATTGCAGGGAAAAGTGATTATTCCAGAAGAATTTACTTACCATGTTTATCATCTTTATGTTGTAAGACACGTAATGAGGGATGGCTTGCGTGATTATCTGAGCTCAAAAGGAATCGCAACTGGTATTCATTATACAACCCCAATACATTTACAGCCAGCTTATAAAAATTTAGGCTATAAAGAAGGCAGTTTTCCGATTGTAGAAAAAGTAACAAAAGAGATAATATCATTGCCGATGTTTCCTGAAATGACAGAAGAACAGATTAATTTTGTTTCTGAAAATATTGAGAATTATTAATATTATTTTTACGTGGAATATTGTTTCGGAAGCTAAGCCTAAATAAAAGGATAACAGCTGATATAAACAAATAAGGCAGGTACTTTTTTACTTTGTGAAGAATTAAATTATTATGCTCTTAAAAAATAATCAAAAACTTAATAAAGAAGTAAAAAAATATTGGTTAAATATACTGAGGTGGAAAAATGAAAAAAATTGTAAGTTTAATTATTCTTTCTGTGTTTATGATGTCTTTTGTATCGGCGCAGGATGTTAACACAGATGTTTTGTATGATAATATTAAGGGTGCAGGCGATGCGCAGATTACGCCGGAACAAGACCTAAAAGTAAGAGAAGCAATGCGTCAGGCCGGTGTTCCGCAGCAAATTAGAGCAAACGTTAGAGATAGACAGGAGGACAGAAAAGAAGACATTGTAGATGCATTACAGCTTGATATGGAAAAATGTGTTGTTGATTGCAAAGAAAAAGGTAAAGAAAACTGTGCTGCAGAGTGCAAACTGGCTGATAGGAAAGAAGATGTCAGAGAAAGGAATAGAGAGATGCTTACAAAATATAAAAATCTTAACCCGGATGATAAGGAAAAGTTCATGAAACTAAACGAGCAAAGACTGCAGAAAATCCAAGGCCTGGATGAAAAACAAGTTGATGCAATTAAATCACTAAAAGCTAATTCTGTCAGAAGAATAACAGAGATCAGCGGTGACCAATTAAAAAAAGTTGCGCTTTTGGAAAAAGATCAAATTGAGAAATTGGCGTATCTAAATAATAGAAAGATTAAGGCATATGCAGAGCTTAAAGATGATCAACTTAGCGCTAGGCTGGATAAATTAAAAATTACAAAAATTAAACAAAATGAGAAGTTTGTTGAAAGGAAAATAGAAAAAGCTGTGGAACTTAATAAAAATTATGATCTTGCAAAACAAGAGTATGTAAGAGCAAGAAACTATTATGGTGAAAATAAGGGGAAGTTTGCAGAAGCAAAAAATAAAGTGACAGAATGCACAGATTCTGAAGAATGCACCCAATATCGAGAAGAAGCATTGGAAAAAGCAAAAGAGTATGTTTTAAGCATTGCAGATACTTTAAATTTACATCTTGAAAAAATTAGGAACCGTATAGAGTCTTCTGAATCTTTGAATCAAGAACAGGCAGATAAAGCATCAGAGGAAATCGTTATGCTAATAGAAGAAATTAGTGGTTTGAAAGAAAGGGCTGAAGCGGCGACTACAAAAGATGAAATTCAAGATGCGGCTAATGAGCTGAATAAACTAGCTCAAAAAGTGAGGAAAAGAGCCAAAATAAGGGCGGTTGGTTTATTTTATGATAGCACCAGAAGATTGGTTAAATTGGGTGATCTGATAAGTGAGAAGTCTGACTGTGAGATTAGGCAGCTTGAAGAGACAGAGATGGATGTAACAGATCTTGACCAATTGCTTGATACATTTAATGGCCATATCGAATCGGCTAAGGAAAGTTTTTTGGAAGGAAAAGAATTACTTCTAACTGGGACAGAAGATGCAGCAAATGAAGCGCACCAAAAAATTAAAGAGGGCAGAGAATCATTAAAAAGTGCAATACAGATCAAATTAAAACAAACAATACGGGATGCAGGCGGTGGTGCCTGTGAAGACGAAGAAATAATCATTGTTGAAGAAGAAGAGGGGTCAATAACAGATCTTATAACTGAAGAAATACCGCTTGATGACGGAGGCGAATAAAATGAAATATATAATAATTGTATTATTGATCGGAATTTTATTGGCGGGATGCGGAAAGCCCGCTGAGAAAGATATTCCTTTAGCAAATGATGTAATTGAGCAGGCATCTGCTGAATCATATATTGATTCTGGCATGGGTGATCTGGATTCGCTTGAAGAAGATCTGGACAATTCGGATCTTAATAATATTGATAAAGACCTGTCAGAGATTGACTGGTAAACGCAATATTTTTCCAACTTCTTCTTTTATTCTTTTTTCAAAATCAGCAACCTTTTCTCCTTCGTCTTTGCAGATCGATAGAATCCTGATCAGATCATTGGTAATTTTCTTTTCATCAGTGATATTATTTGTCAAATGCTCATCAATAATCCGCTTTTCCACATCGTCAACTGTGGATGCGTCAATTTTTATCTCTTCAAAATCTTTTGATTGCAGGGCATTAGTGTTTTTCATGATAAAATACGCCCCTTTATCGTATAGTTTCTGAATAATATCACGAAAATTGATGTCTGACGGCCTGCCTGTTTCTAAAGTGCCGAATAATCTGATCGTTATAATTGTGTTAATGAATTCTTTGCCTTTAATTTCGGATAATAGTTCTTTATCAATCTGGTCCGGAGTTTTATGGCTGCAGTCCAGTTTTATCGAATGAGTATTGTAAACCCTGATAGGCTCCCATGTTAATTTTCCATCTTCGTAGATATAAAACCCGCCATTTTCCAGTTTTTCAAGCTCTGAAAAATTGTTTGGAAACAAAGGCCCTGGATAGGCAATAAGCCCGTAGTTTTGTTCGGTTTTATTGAAAATGAAATGCGGGTGGCCACCTGCATAGTAATTAAAATTCTTTGGGAGGAAGCTTAATGGCTGTGAGTCAGATTTTTCCAGATCTTTGGGTTTTAGTTCTGTTAATAATGAGTGAAACATAAATATCTTAAAACCGTCCTCGTTTTCCAGATTTTCTTTTTCCAGCTCTTCATAATAATTCTTTTCAAGTCCGCCGCGTTTTCCTAATAGTCCGGTGATTTTTACGTTTGTCTTTTTATCTATTGTGAACTTTAATTTTAATATGTTATCTTCTACTGTTCCTTTGGTAACATTTGTGCATAATCCAGCATTTTCTAATACATCAAGCATGGTTTTGCCCGAAGGGGAGAAATCGTGAGAGCCTGCAATCAGATAAATTGGGATATTTTGGTCTTTTACTTCTTTTAGTTTTTTGGTTATGTCTTTGAGCTTGTCAATGCCTGGAACTGATGTGTTGAATAAATCACCAGCAATCAGTATAAAATCCACTTTTTTTTTGATGCATAAATCGATTGCTTTTTGGAATGCCTGTGTACTTATATTATTTAATTTCGGGTCTCTCCAGCTTCCAACGTGACAGTCAGCCAAATGTGCGAATTTCATCTATGTTAAACCTCGTGGTTGTTTTTATAGTTTGTGTTTTCCAATTTGTTCAAGCTACGACAGTTTTTTGTGGAAAATGGGAAAGCGAGCTCAGCGAGCGGATTTTCCACCTGATCGTTGCTTTTCACAAGGCTTTTCGACATTCATCTATCCGGTCGTTCACAGCATAAAGCTGCTATGCCATTATTACAGTCGTGTCAGGCATCCCCTAATCATAAATCAGTCGTGCACAAGCAGAGGACTATGAAAATTCCAGGGGGCCTATGATGCCTTATGAATTTGTAAAGCCTGATATTTTATATTATGCATGAGCATAGTATAAATAAAACATAGCATTTTTCTTGCAACTGCTGTGATTGCAATGTTATGTCCTCTTCGTTTTTTTATTCGGTGATATATCTTTGCTAATGTACTATCATGCATTATCGCAACATTTGCGCATTGATTGAGCATCCATCTTAGATGCTTATCTCCTTGTTTTGCGATGTGTCCTGTGTAGCACCGATCTCCTGATTGAGATACTGATGGGTTAAGTCCTGCAAAACAAACTAACTTTTTTGCTGAACAAAACCGATTAATATTTCCCATCTCACCATTGATTGCAAGACCAGAATAATAACTTATTCCTGGAATTGTCATCAAGAGTTTTACTTGTGGGGTATAAGCCACATAGTCTTCAATTCTGGCCTCAGTCTTTGCTATCTGTATATCATAATGACGTATTAGTTCCAGATACTGATCCATTTGGTAGCGATCAACATCAGATAATTCAAGCGACCTAAGGAATTTTGTACCTTCTATTCCAAAAACATCGCTAAATTCCTGATTAATGCCATTTCGTATTAAGATAGCATGAATCTTGTTTTTGATAACACCTTTCAATCTTCCAAGAGATGCCCGATGTCTTGTTATTAGTCTTTGATTTCTAATGACTTTGTTTGGAGCATAACTTGTGGGAAGCATATTGCTTCTTAACAAGTCAGCCAAAATTTTGGCATCATGTGAATCGGTTTTCTTTTTTGATGTAGCTATTAATCGTACTTTTAAGGGATTTGCCAAACTTAAGTTTGTAAACCCCATATCTGTTAGGTAATCATAAATATATTCCCAACAACTGCAAGACTCCAATGCAACATTGGAATCTTTGTTAATATCCTTAAAGAACTTTTCAAGTTCATAAGGATCATTCCTAACTTTCTTCTCCGAAGTTATGGTTCCTTTGTTATCCATAACAACAGCATACACAAACTTTTTATGTATGTCCAACCCAATATACTTTGCATGTGTGGATGTCATTTGACATCACCTCCGTGTGTTTTTATATTCCTAAAATTTAGGAATATTTAAACCACGAGGTTTAACATGCAATCATATTGGAATAAGATTGTTATTCTTTATAAAGCTTTTCAAGAGAAGCTACTTAATTATTATAAAATCAAAAGGATTAAATAAACGAATAAATTAAAAATTAATTTGCTGTTTTAGAAGGTATATTGGGGGAAACATAAGATAATCATAACTAAAATGAACAGATTCATAGAAACAAGAAATAAGACATTTTGGATTATAATCGTAATACTCTTAACAGGTATTTTACTTCGTCTTGGATTATTTATTTTATTTGAAAATGAACCAAATTTTACAGAAGCATTCACATTAAATCGGATTCATAGATTAAATAATGACCAAAAAATCGACTTAGCGTATGAAAAGTATACGGGGATTGCATATGAAGTATACGCTTTAGCATTTGTTTCTCGCTTTTTTGGAGAATCAATTACATTGATAAGACTTTTTGGAATATTTAATTGGATCATAATATATCTATTGTTATCAATAATTATGTATAAGTACTTCAATAATACCATATTAATATCTGTACTTCTGCTTAGCTCTATTTCCAGTCCTTTTTTTGCTTTACTTTCTATAGTGTCCAACCTTGAACTATACGCTTCTCTAACAAGTCTAATTATTTTATTATTTTTTTTTAGAATCATCATCGATAATAAAAGAAGGCCAATTGACTTTCTATTTTTTGGTATTTCTTGTGGACTTGCGTATTTAAATCGCGAATTTGGGATTATAATTATTACTTCATGTTTAGTTTATTATTATCTTTTTAATAGACGCAACATAAATTTGAACAGCACTTTTTATAGTATATTGGGTTTTTTCTTAGTTACAGCCAAAAAATTATTTTGGATGGTAAAAGAAGGTAATATAGTAGCAGGCTACCCAAAACTGTTCAATTTTATGGATCTTGGCTCCAATTTTGTACAATATATATCTTACTTTCTTCCAAATATTTTTGGAAAAAGTTTTCTGATACCAGAACCTCCAAACATTAATGTATTAACCCATTATATAATCTTTCTTATTGGTTTAAGCTTATTAGCTATACTTAGCTTTAAATATATTATACATAGGCGAAGAGTTATTCCAAAAGCATACAGAATTTACAATTTATCACTTATCTATTTCACCATATATAGTATAGTATTCATCCTTATTAGTAGAAAAGATGTAAAAATTCACTTTCTTTTTCCATTATACCCAATAATATTTTTAATCATGGTTGGCGGGATTTATGAATTTATTAAAAAAACTAAAATTAAAAAGCATGCAATAATCTTTATTATATTAGGACTAATGATTTGCTCAATTTTTATAAATTATGATCTTATTCAAAATGGTAGAGGTCTATCCAAAAGTTATTGGTATCCCAACGATGGAAATAAAGAAATGGTTTCGTTTTTAATAAAAAGTAACATATCAGGAATATTCTCCCAAAGTTATGACGGTTTACAAATTTATTATGTAAGTAACTGGTCTATTAAAACATCCTGTTGGATAATAGGCGATTGTGAATTTGAAATCAGGAATGAAAGTGCAGTTATGGGGGATATTAGAAATGATGTGATAAATATTGGAAAATATACATTTGTCTCGTCAAAAAGTAACCCAAAGTTGGAAAAAGTTATGGAGTTTTTTGAAGACCATAATATTAGCTATAATATAAAAACTTTAAAGGACCTAATAGCGTTGTATAATACAACCATGAAAAAAAAAGACCTGAATCTTCTAAATGATGCAATTAATAAATAAAAAAAAATATATTCGATTATTGGCATTAGTTATAGTAATTTTAGCAACATTATTAACATCAATTTACTATCAATTGCCTGCACTAAAAGATTACTATACTGTAAATGATGATACAAGAGTTCATGTGTGGGTATTTCATCATATTAATGATAACACAATTTTCAAGGACTATCCTTTCTTAGAGTTAATGAAGATACAACCAGTAGGATATAATGCGATTTACTACATTCTTTATCATATATTAGGAATAGATCTAATATTCTTAACTAAAATCCTTCCGTTCATTATTAACTTGGGAATAGCATTATTTGTTTTCAAAATTGGAGAAAAATTTAAAAATAAGTTCGTTGGTTTAGGTGCTTCATTTATATTTCTTTTCCAAATATGGGCTTTTCCAACATTATCTGGAGGATTGCCTAGATCTTTTTCATACCTTTTTATTACTGCTTTTCTTTTTTATTTTATTAAAAAGAATATGAAAATGATATTGTTAACTATGCTATTGGCATTATTGGTATATCCTATCTCTTTTTTGATAATACTTTGTGTTTACTTTGGGGAGATTACATGTAGATTATTACGATCTAAAGTGAAAAAAGACTTTATGAAGAAAAAAATTGCACAATACTTACTTTTATCTTTTATGTTTGTTATATTTATGTTACTGATTTATAATCCCTTTGAACATAGTAAAAACTTTGCGTCTCTTAAGGACGTTAAAGAAATGACAGAATTTAGCAGTAGTGGAAGAGTACCAATCTACCCATTTAAGAATATTATTCAGATTATACTTACATGGTCTGCTCCACTTCTTTACATAACTTTACTACTAGTTACACTTAACCTAATAGTACATAAAAAGATCCCAAAAATTCGCAGACCAATATGGCTCTTAGCTTTAACAGGTATTATTCTCCATTACTTAAGCATAAATATACTTTTCATGCTACATGATTTTAGAAGATACACAAGGTATACTATCCCATTAGTCTTAGCATTAGTATGTTCATATAATTTGTATTTCCTTATTAAAGATTTAAAAAAGCGCAAGCTAGCTATATATTTCTTAGGGATATCTGTAATTATCCTTTTTATTTTTCCTACTACTAATAGTGATTTAATAACTTGTGAACATCGTGAGTTGTATTCTTTTTTATCAAAACAAAATAAAGATATACTGGTGGCTGGACATCCAGATATATCTTCGTGCATACCGCTTTTTGCAAAAAGAAAAGTGTTAATGAGTGATGAATTAGTAAATCCAATAACCATCAAAATATATAACGAAAATAAACAGAAAATTTTTGATTTTTTCAGTGTATACTACTCAAATAAAACAGAGATAGACAAATTTTGTAGAAAATATGGGATTGACTTTATTATGGTAGATAAAGGCCATTATAATTCCAAATATATTAATTCCACAATATATTTTGAACCATGGGATACAAAAATCAAAGAAATAGTTAAGGATAACAAAGAATATTATTTTATAAAAAATATCGAAAGTCTAATTAGAATCAACGAGAATATTTACCTTTATAGATGTAAGTAGTGGGGGGTATTAAATACGATCCAGCCCTTGGTTAGGACTAACTATTATAACAAAAAGAAATTTAAATAAAGTATGAAAAATATTGTACTAAAATGCTGAATTTAAATGCCAAATTGAAGTATCTTAAAGATAATAAAAGAGTTATACCTAGAGTTATTAAGAACTATCTGCTAATTTTGATTAAACGCAAAAAAAGATTACGTACAGTGGAATTAGTAATCACTTATGATTGTCAATGTGACTGTGAACATTGTTCCTGTGCAAATTTAAGAAATAAGAAAAGACGTATTTTGACAATTGAACAAATAAAAAAAATAATAGATGAATCTATAAAAGAAGGAACAATTCACTTTATATTAACAGGCGGCGAACCTTTGCTATTTAATGGTTTATATGCAGTAATAGACTACATCAAATTTAAAGGTGGAATCGTAAGTTTAGCAACAAATGGTTTGGAGCTAAATGATATAAATATAAAACGATTAAAATCCAGTAAAATAGATTTAGTTGAAGTTAGCATAGATTTTCCGGATATGGCTGCCCATAACAAATTTAGAAATATTAAAGATGGAGGAACTTGCTTATGGGAAAAAATGAATAAAGCCAGAAAAGTAGGTTTAAATATAGGTATAAGTATTTTATGCCAAAAAAAGATTCTGAAAAAAGAGCTTATTATTAGATTAATAAAAAAAGCGAAGCAAAATAAGTTATTACTAAGCATTTGTTATCCAAGTGCTATAGGTAGATGGTATGGGGTAAATTCAAAATTATTATCAAAAAAAGAATTTGATTATATAAACTGGATAAAAAGACACTTTAAGATTTCCTCTTGTGAAGACAACTGTTATCTTAAAAAGGGATGTTCAGCAGGTGTAGAAAAAATTGCAATCACCCCATATGGTGACGTTATGCCTTGTCCATTAATCTCATTAAAATTTGGAAATATTAAAAAAGAAGATTTACCCTCCATTCTAAAGAAAATGAGAAAAACTAAATATTTTAATGAAATTCAACCAAGATGTCTTCCTGCAAGTAACAGAGAATTCCTGAAATTACTAAAATGAAAGAGCAAAACAATGCCTGGCCAATAATTACAAAAGAAGAAGCTATTGAAATATCAAAATTATTGACAAAAAGAGAGCTTTCTGTTTCTGCTGGAAAAGGAATCATAGGAGAATTTGAAAAAAACTTTGCTGATTATAACAAAACTAAGTATGTATTAGCCCAAAATAACGGAACATCGACTTTACACGCTGCATTTTTTGCGTTGGGGCTTAAATCAGGAGATGAGATTTTAGTCCCTAGTTACACTTGGCATGCATCCATCACCCCTGCATTACATATAGGACTCAGGCCAGTTTTTTGTGATATAGACAAGGAAACACTCAATATTGATGCTAAAGACCTTTATTCAAGAATTACTTCTAGAACTAAGGCTATTGTTATAGTCCACCTTTGGGGACTGCCAGTAGATATGGATCCAATCATAAAAATTGCCAAGGAAAATAATTTATACATTATTGAAGACTGTTCACATGCCGCAGGGGCAGAATACAAATCTAAAAAAGTTGGAACTTTTGGAGATATTGCCTGCTTTAGCATGCAAGCAAGCAAACCATTGGTTGCCGGAGAAGGAGGAATTTTTGCAACAAATGACCAACAATTCTATGAAAGGGCTATACTACTAGGCCACCCATCCAGATTAAAAAATACAAGTTTCAAGAAATACGGAAATTGTTCATTAGGCTGGAAGTATAGGGCAAACCCCTTATCAATTGCCATTGCTAATGTACAACTTAAGTACCTTGACAAGAGAAATCAAATAACAAGGAAAAATATGAGATATTTAACTAAGGGTTTAGCTGAAATTAAAGGATTGGTATTGCCTTTTGAATCTAAAATTTCCAGACGAATTTATTACAGTTATAGGCTGCAATATGATAAACAGATTATTGGAAAAAGTAAATACCAGCTTATAGATCATCTGCAAAAAAAAGGTTTGAAAGCTGAGGATGAAGATTTTACATTACTCCATAAATCAAGATTATTTTTGGATTATCCTGCATTCTTTGATTATTTAAAAGAGTTGCCTGATAACTATCAATTACCTACCGCAGAATCAGTTTATCCAAAACTCATGAGCCTCCCGGTAGTACATTCTGAAAACAAAGATGTATTAGATAAATTAATAAATTTAATTCATGAATTCACAAAAAATGCCTAATTTTATAAGCAAAATTAACAATAGGCCATACTTACTAAAAGTAGGCAAAAGATGCAATAATAATTGCGATTTCTGTGACTATCTTTCTGTAAAAAATGATTATGAAAAAACTTTTAACGATATATGTAAAGAACTAAGAGATATAAAAAAGAAAGGGGCTTCTAAAATATATCTTCCTTGTAATGCTGAAATAAGAAAAGACTTCGTGCAAATCATTGATTTTGCTTCCAATTTGAATTTAGAAATACATTTAATTTCAAACGGGCGTTTTTTTTATTACCAAGTAAACACAATCAGATTAAATAAGTTCAAAAACCTATTTATCGAATTGCTTTATTTGCACCATCCACAAATCTACGAAAAAATAACCAAAACAGAAAATACTCATAATCAATTGATAAGGGCAAAACATAATTTAAAGAACCATTTTGACAAAGATAGGTTTACTGAGATAAATCTGGCAAAGGAATTTATGTTTCTGCTCCTAGATACCTATTATCCATCACCGTATCAGTTTAAGACTAATTATGAAAGGATTGAAAAAAACGGGGTAGTCTTTAAAAAACCGTTTTCTATGGTCCTTGAACTTACCCTCAGATGTAATAAAAGCTGCCATATTTGTTATCAGGCCAAATTTAGAAGTAGTATTGATTCCAAAAAAGAACTGACGTTAAAACATATTAAAAGAATCATAGATGATATTAAGCCCCTGTCAATAACTCTGGGTGGTGGAGAACCATTTTTAAGAAAAGACTTAATGCTTATTTTAAGGTATCTTGAATCTAAAAAAATTAATTATACTATCCTTACAAATGGTTCTTTGATATCGGCAAATAGGATTAAGGCGCTCAGTAAGATGAATTACCTAAGAGGTATTGTCGTATCAATTGTACCAGAAAAAAAAAAATCAAACAAATTTCAAGAATACTTAAAAAAGATGCATAAACTAATATTAAGCCTAAATAGCGCCAATATACATGCATCCATTTCATCTGTACTAACCATAGACAACCTAAACACAGTAAAACAGATATTAGATTTATGTAAAGCTACAGGAACAAAAACATTCAATCTGATACTTAATCAGGAGTACTGTAATACGGAATTAAGGTCAACAAAAGCCATTTTAAGCAGACAATTAGATTGTAGACCTGACCTATTCATAAAAAATGGAAAATTAACTAAATCTGATTATTTAAAACTAAAAAAAGATATAAATTCGCTTCAGAGCAAAGCAAAAAAGCTGAACATAAATTTCTGTACACAACCGTTATCATTAAATAAAATGCAAGATATTTACAGCCCAGACAATATAGGATGTATTACTTTACTGTCACCAATTATTAGAGTTGACCCTTACGGAAATGTCATATTTTGTAGGGTGATTCGTGAAAATTTTGGTAACCTATTAAATAGGTCTTACAAAGATATATGGTTATCAGATAAATTTAATAGATTTAGGTCAAGGATAGCCAGACAACTTTTACCAATCTGTAAAAGGTGTTCCCAGATATTCGAGTTCACATAAAGATATTAAGGCTTTGAATTAATAACTTTAGTGTAAACATTGTTTAATAATTTGGTTTGTGTAACTAAGTTAAAATCTTTTTCAACCTTATTTCTGCCGGCCATAGAAAATTTTTCAGATAGTTCTGGAAAACGAATTAGCTTCTTTATTGCACGATATATGCCATTAATATCTCTTTCCTTAACTAATAGCCCGGACTTATTATGTTTAATGGCCTCACTAATTCCGCCATGAATGGTAGAGACCACAGGTAAACCTAATGCCATCGCTTCTACAATAACATTTGGTATCCCTTCTTTATCTCCTTCTTTTTCAGTTACACTATGCAAAATGAATATATCGCTATTTGACATTTTAGATAACACCTTGTCATGCTCTAGATAGCCGCACATATTCACTTTATCTGACAGTCCTAATGAATATATCAGTTCAGTTAACTTTAATTTAAGCGGGCCCTCGCCTATAATTTCCAAACGTATATTATCAAATTCTTTTGACAACTTATGAAACGCCTTTATTAAGTATTCATGCCCTTTTAGTTCTATTAGTCTGCCAACAGATACAAATTTTATAGTTGTTTTTTGATATTTAGGTAGCCTATGCTTAATTTTTTTAACATCCAAAGACGTATGATGGATTATAATCTTTTCTTTACTGTAGCCCAGATTTACTAACTTTAATTTCATATGCTTTGACCTAACAAGAATCATCTTAGACAAGCGAAACATCTCCTTATAATATTGCGGCCCATACCTGCAAGAATATGCATCGTGTCCCCTAAATGACACAACAAACGGAATCTTATATTTTTTTAATAATGGCAGATAATAGACTGCATCCACACCCAGATGAATATGAAAGATCTTAGGTTTAACATACCTCAACAATACTTCACAGTAATTTAAAAATAATAGCTGCATGTCTAAAGAGACAAAATAAGGCAAGGAAAAAACATTAACTTTCTTAAAGATTGTACGGTTAAACGAAGAAAGAGCAATGACAAAATTAGCATAGTGCTTGCATTCATTTAAAGAGATAATATCCCTATAAACAAATGTCTCGGTATAAGGAAAAGCAAATATCTTTAGATGCGCAACAGAAGGGCCTTTCTTTTCAATTTTTTTTAATTTGTTTATTTGCTTATCTAAAAATAAGTTATTAACATCAATAAAATTCACTTTTTTCTTAATTTTCCGCAGATTATCTGCTCCTTTCATTGTCTGTTTAAGAGAACCTTTTACCCCTGTAATCTTATCATGTATTTGCGGATCTAATGAGAAATAATAAATATTGAATTCGTCCACATATTCTGCGGTTTTTTTTGCCATCTCAAATATCGAAAAAACCCTCCCATTGGTCCTGAGCACAACTTTCAGATTTAGGGATTTTGCATAATTAAGAATTTTAAATATATCCTTTCTAAGACAGGGTTCACCACCACAAAACACCACACAATCATTAGCCTGTGCTATATTTTTAAGCTTCTTTTTTAGATTGTCAAAGGAAGATTTCCTAAAAGAATTATTAAACTGTCTGCAAATATGCTGCCCATCCTTATTAACGTCCATATAGTCAGGAGCTAAACATATAGAAGTACAATGATTATTGCACTTTTCACCAATAAGTAAATATGCCTTTTTCATTAACTCTTAGTAAAATAATAAAGATTTGCACTAATTCTCAGACCTTTTTCCTTTCCAAAAAGGATTGCCTGTTCGACATAATCTATTACTTCATCCATATTTGGTACATTTTTCTTCAAAAATAATAAATTTGCTTTTTCTACAAGAAAATGTGATGGGTCTTGTGGCTGCTGAGGATAGTAAAGAATAAACTCTTTAACGCCGATCTTAGAATAAAATGAGACTATGTCTATTAGGACCTTATAATTTTGTTTTACTAATGGGATTAAAATTCTAACATAGGATTTGTTGTTTAATAGATTTATAATGCCTCTGCAGGATTGGTCAAAACTGCCTGGTCTTTGCGTAATATGATCATGGACATTATGTTGGTGGGAATAAACGTATATAATATAATCCTTTATGTTATAGTTTATATACTTAAGGACTAAATTTTTATCTGAAAAAACCCGCCCGTTTGTCGCGATAGTGGCATATAATTTTTTAGTTTTTACCAATCTTAAAATTTCATAAATATTTTTATGGATTGTGGGTTCGCCCCCGGAAATCAAAATTTGCTTATGGTCTTTACTGGTTTGCTCTATGTCCTTTTTGATAATTTCAAAAGATTTTTCACCGCATTTTTTACCTAGCCCTGAACATACCAAACAATTATTATTGCATTTATTGCCTATCAGAAGTTGATTATTGCCGACAGAATCAAATATTATCTTAAAAGCATTAAATATATCTTTATCAAGATATTTTTTGTAAAATATGTTTTTAGCATACAAGCTCATCTCATCAAACTTCATTTTATCTACAAACTCAGGCCTGTGGTATAAGTGATACCCTATTGATTTCCGATTCAATACAAATTTTAACCCGTTTTTATACAGCCTGTACCCCAGCTCATTATCTTCGGTTGACCAGGTTATAAATTGGCTGTCAAAACATCCTGCATCAATTACAGCCTTTTTTAAAACAGACACATTGTTTGTATGAAAATGATCCCACCCAGAAGGCATTTTATTTAGATTATCATCATACATTGAAAAATATGGTTCCCTCGTATCATCAAGAAGAGGACATTTTTGGATTTCATTAAAATTTTTTAGAACCATATCTTTATTTATACTATACGTCCCTTCAATAAGCCAATAGCGAATACCGATAGCTACAATATTATTTTCTTTCTTGTGTAATTTCATGTGTTCTGATACAAAATGAGGGTCAGTAATGATATCTGAATCAACAAAAAGCAAGTATTCGCCATCTGCCATATAAATAGCAATATTTCGTGCAGGACCAGCCCTGTTCCCAAACTCACCATAGATATATTCTTTACTCCTTGGCCAAAAAATATATTTTAAATTATATGGCGGGTCCATGGCCATTATCATTTCTTTTGTACCATCGTTTGAGCCGTCATCAATAACTATTACCTCAAAAGATTTAACCTCATACTTTTGGTTAAATAAAGATAATAAAGTTAACTTTAGATGGTCTTTTCGATTATAAGTAGGGATTATTATAGAAACATTCACTACATTATGCTTATATTTAATCGATTCATATCTAAAAAGATTATTTGATGGACTTAACTCCAGATGCTGTGGGATAGAAGGATTATAAAGTGGCTCTCCGATTATTACTTTAATTCCATTATTTTTAGCAAATCTAATAGTATTATCAATAACTGTGACAACTTTAGTTGATACAAGAGGTATATATTTTTCATGCCCTTTTTTTGGAAGAGGATATACTAATCTTAATTCTTTGATTCCAAGAGCCGACAAAAAAGCAACATCGCTTTCAAGCCGAGTAATATTTAAGTTGGTTATTATAAGTTCAATCCGGATATCCATACCTAACTGAACCAGATTTTTTATCCCTTTTAGTGTCTGCTTTAGACTATTAGGTGTCCTTGTAATTGAATCATGTATATCATATCTGCAGCTAAAAACCGGAATTATGAACTTAACAACTGAATTGATTATTTTTTTACAATATCCAAGATCAGAGAAAATCCTTCCATTTGTTTCCAAAATAATTTTCTCAAAACCGTTCTTTTTGAGATAATTTAACGTTTTAAAAAAATCAGGATGGATTGTAGGTTCGCCTCCTGAAATATGGATACTGTTTTTTGGATTAAATCTATCTATTTCGGCTTGTATTTTTGGAAAATCTTTATTTATTTGTGATTTCTTGCCAAACAGATCACAGATTATACAATTTGAATTACATTGATTACCTAGTTGAATTCTGTTTGAAATATTATCAAATAAATTTTTTCTCATACAAATATTTACTTTTCGATTCATTTTATCATACCTGTTATTTTATAAGATTGAACCGACTAACTTGCTCCTTATCCAATATACACACTTTTCTGCATGGACCAAAGACTGCAGACCCCATCTTAGTCTTATCATTTATATCTCTATAAAATTTCCTAAATTTATTTTTAAAATCAGTTAGACTTTTCGCCCGAAGATTGCCAAACATAAGTGGAATGAAGGCACATGGATAAAAATTACCATCGGAATCAACCTTGATATTTCTAGATAAACATAATGTTTTTTTGCAGGATATTTTACTAAAATCAATTTTTTCAGATAGGCCTGAATCATTAAAATACTGAAAATCAAGCCCTATTCCTAATGTATTTGCCAATTTTTCTAATTCTCCTTTTTGATTTTTTAGATAGAGCAGCTGTTTTTTATTTGGCATATATTTTTCTAAAGGCAGCTGTTTTCCAGAAACATTATGGGTGGATAATAGCTTAATTATAACCCTATTAGCATTTAGATTTGCACCAAGACGAACCATATCAAAAACTTCATGAATGTTAAATGAATTAATAACATTAATTAAATCCACGCTGAGGTCATTAATTGAAGTCAACGACTGGATATTATGCAATAAAGAGCTAAAACTATCTTTTGACGAGAGTTTGTGGATAGTGCTGTATGTTTTTGAAGACGCAGCTGATATATTAATAAAATAATGATTTATTTTATTTATGTCATCTTTTAGTTGATCTAAATTTAGCCCGTTGCTAAACAATGCTATTTCTACACCAGTATTATATGCATATTCCACCATTGCTTTAAAATCAGGATGTAATGTAGGCTCACCATCGCCGATAAGGGTAATTCTCTTAACCCCGTGCTTAACAAAATCATCGAGTATTTTTTTAAACAAAGATTTAGGGATTTGTTTAATTTCAAAATGTTTTTTATCATGGATTGATGGAGAATGGTCCCAACAAAAAACGCATTTAGAATTACATTGATTGGTAATATAAAAATAGACCTCATCAAAACAAAGATAGTAAAAATCTGAAAATAACATTAATAGTTCACCATGGTCACTAAAAGCCAAACCCATTTTTTTAGACTTAGAAAAATCCACTAATTTTTTTAAGGGAGGTAAATAACGAACAAGCTCCCTTCTGCCAACATTAATCAAACTGATCTTTTCTAATCCCCACTCAATAAACAATGCAAGATTTTCAAATAATGATGGATTATCAAGATCCTGTAAATTTAAAGTTATGCTCTTTTGTTCTAATATATAACTCAGATACGCAAGACAAACGGTCTGTTTTTCCGACAAGGCCAAGATTTTCTCTGTAAGATACCTCATATCACCCACATTATCACATACCTGATCGCAATAGATTACTTTAGTGAAGTAGTCTTTATTTTGATCCCTATGTAGACATTTCACCCGGAATTTTTCAACCTCTTCACAATTCCATATTTGATTTACGGACGAATTTCCAATGTTGCCTATTGGTGTCCTATCTTGCTTTGTGCAAACAGTCACATTTCCATCCGCAAAAACCTCTGCAAATATCCATGGAGAATAACACGGTCTTTTTAGTGCGAAACCAGAATCATATTTTCCTTTGACAGCATTAGGTGACGCAAGCCTTGACAAAAACAAATTAAAATGTGGTATGTCTAAAAGATAGCTATATTGTTCTCTTGCAGAAGAAGCTTTTTTTAATAATTTATTTCTCTGCGCTTCGCTTAGCAGAAGAAGGATTGTATCTTTGTGATTACTATCCACCAGAGTAAATTGTATTTTATCCACTTTAGCACCAATACCAAACTCTAAGACGGATTCAAAATTACCAGAATTAATACTGCACATCACATTATATGTTGATATCTGTGGTTTGTCGGTGTGTTTTTTATTTTTGTACCGATGAAAATACAACAAATTTTCTTTTATAATGTAAAAATCCTTTTCTACCTTATTTTGATGAAGTAAAGCATAGGTTTTAGCATCTCCTGCGTGTATCGAAGCAATCAGATTATCTAATCCTATATCAACTAACTTCCGGATTATCTCTTTATTCATCATAGTAAAGTTAGTATTCAATGTACAAGACAATCCTTTACTTTTTATATAACTTATTAGATCAACTATATTTGGATACAACAAAGGTTCGCCCCCTCCTGAAATCAGTACAATCTTTGTACCCATATCTGCAAACTTATCTATTAAAGTCTTTATATCCCAGTAGTTAAGTTCGTGCTTAACAAACCCACCTTTCCTTGTATTTTTCTTTATTAACGGAGAATATACCCAACAAAATACACAATTATTGTTACATCTATTTGTTGGATGAATTTCAATTCGTAGTGGTCCACCATACGCTTTTGAGCCGTTTAACAAACCCATTATATCTGCATGTTCTCTATAGAAACTAACAGTATTTGATAGGAGTATCTTATTGAATTTTGCTGCGTTTTGCTTAAAATCATGATTTTTGCTTATTAAATCTAACCTGGATTTAATCAGCCCGCTTTTTTTAACCAAATCTTCTTCTTGAGCATCTTGCTTTTCAAAATCAACCGCCCCAAGACTGTCTAAAATTGATATGATACAAGACACCAACAACATGTTGCCTTTTTCATTCCAATTAAGAAGATAATTAATTTCCTCTATGTTTCTATTACCATCACAAGAATAATAAATTAGTTCAATATACGATCGAAATCCTTTCCATGTGGCAATAACTCCTTTAATGTATGATACTACCAGATCAAAATCATCCGAGAACATGATTTCTGTTTTGCGGTCATTAAGATATTTATATAATTCGCCTCTTCCCATAAGGTGTTTTATTTTAGGTACGTTACCTATAAAAGGATAATGCAGTAAATTCAGTGATCTTTTTTGGTATTCCGCCGGAGGCATTTTTGTGTTTTCTTCTTTCTTATTTTTTGAATCAAAAATTTGTTTAATACCTAAAACCAACATCCCTTTATTTTCAGCAAAAGAAATGGCCTCTTTGACATAATTTTCAAGCACATTATCTATAAGAAGGATATATTGGTGACCCTCTTTTTTATTACCCAGATAAACAAATCTAACCTTTTTCACTTTTAGATTATACAACAAAGATATACATTCTTTTAAACATGAATAGTTTAATTTTGTAAGTATTATTTCTACTTCTACAACGTTATTATATCTAATTAAATTTTCAATCCCTTTAATTGTCTGCTCAAAGCTTCCTTCTACTCTTGTAATTGTATCATGCAAAAAAGGGATATGCCCAAAAATAGGAACAACAAAACAATTAAACTTTTTTGACCATTTATCGACCAGATTAGAATAATAAAAAAGTCGCGCATTGGTTCTCAATGACACATTATTAAACCCCTGCGTATAAATTCGCCCAAGTATATTATCAAAATCCTTTCTTAGAAGAGGTTCTCCACCTAGGATATTTATACCTGTTCCACCATCGATAATAGATATCTCTTTTTTTATTTCAATTAATGTCTTGTTTTTTCTTCCCTTTTTTCCGAGTAAATCACAAATTAGACAATTATTATTACATAAATTTCCAACAATTAAAGGAGTTGTTTTTTTTGGGGAACATATAAGATTTCTGCTTTTAGGCTGCATAGCCAGTTTATCATATAGTTCTAGATTACTATCATCAAAAAGAATATTTTTATCTGACAACAGATTCATCAGCCTTTTTAACCTCAAGATCCTGACATTTAATGTGTTCCCTTCCTTCGTCACCCACCTATCTGCAGTAAAATATTCTTTATCTGTAAGATCAGGAACAATACCAAACTCCTGATATTTATCGTGTAATGTTGTGCCTCGATATATAGCACACAAGTTCAACGACCCGATACGGTCTATATATGCCTTATTCTTATTAATGAAATCCAAAGTATGCTTAAAGTCGATTTCTTTTTCAGTTGGAAACCCCACAATGATATTTGCAACCGCCTTTATTCCTGCCTTTTTTGTTAGCTGTATTACCCTTTCTGCTTCTTTAGAGGTAAAAAGCTTCCCCATACTCTTTAAAACAGTATCAGAGCCTGATTCAACCCCGAATATTAACTCAACACACCCGCTTTTTTTCATTTTTTTCAATAGGTCAAATGAAAGATTAGACAAAGGAATGGCTGAAGCAGACCATTGTATCTTAAGGTTGTTTTTAATTATTAAATCACAAAGGTTGTCAAGCCTTTTGCTGTTTGCATTAATCAACGAGTCCAAAAAAGAGAAATGATTGATTCCATTATTTCTAACATGATAAGTTATTTCATCAATAACATTTTTAATAGGAAAAAACCTTACCGGGCCCATATATGCCTTATCAAAACAAAAAGCGCAGTTCCCGATACACCCTCTGCTGCTTGACAACGGAAGATCTGACATAAGGTAATCACAAAGATTAAATTCTTCGTACGTTGGATAATATAAATCTGCCAAATTTGGCCTAAATGTTGTATCTGTTAATACCTTTTCAATATCTTCTTTTGATATAATGCCTTTTTGAATTGACCTCAATAAGTATAAAAGTTTTTCTTCACCGTCACCAACAACATTATAGTCATAAAAAGGTGGTATTTCATTTAGTGCTTCTTTGGTTAAACAAGAAGGTCCGCCGATAATAAATTTTTTTTTACCATCAATTATTTTAATTTGTTTAGCTAACTCGGCTACAAAAAACCTGTTTGAATGGTGTACAGTAAAACCGATAAATTTTGTATTTATGGAAGCTACCTTCTTAGCCAATATATCAATATATTTTTCGATATCTTTTTTAGTACGCTGGAACGACTTAAAACTATCCCATAATTGGGCATTTTCATATTTCCAGAAATGTTTTTTTCCATTTTTAATTTGGTGGTATATCCAGATATTTGCATCCAAAACTAATGTTTTAATTCCCTTTTTTCGCAGATATGAAGAGAGATAAGCCAGATTCATTGGTGGCATTCTTAAATCCCACGGTGGACACATTACTAACAATATATCCAGATTAGAATACTTATCTAAACCTTTAATAAAGATCTCGTCTTGCTTTTTAATTGAATTCATTTTGCTATATCCGCCATTATTTTATCTGCGCCTTTTCTTATTAAAATAATACCCCGCGCCCTTTATTTTCTTTCCAGACAAATTTTTAAATTCCATTCCTGGAAAAAAAATTACCTGCTCTTTATGAGGCATATCGCAGATATAGTAATGTGAACACTGCCTGCACTGCGGCAACTCCATAAAATTATTCCTAAACCCATTGGAAAACCTGCCAAATGCATGCAACAATCTTTGTTGCAGTGTTCCCTCAAGATTAAGCTTATCAGCTATATCATAAAGAACATTAACATTTTTTTTAAACCTTTTATTAAACCACATTTCATAATTCCATTCGTTTTTATCAAATATCAAAGCACTATAATTGAAATTGTACGGTCTAAGCCATTTAGACACTTTACAGAACGGAAAGTAACGAATAGCAACATCCATATCTTTGGATAACGCATTACTTGCCGCTTCTTCTATATAGGGCATCATTTTATCATAACTAACAATTAAGGTCTTTATAACCTCCCGATCTTTCTGGACACTTTCCCATGGATTAAAACAGATCATACATAATCTTTTAACATTGCTTTTTGTGCTTAAGATATCAACAAGTGTTGGAATCTCTTTATAATTAAGTTCCATTACTGTATAATTCACATGAACCTCTATTTTTAATTGCTCAAGATTATCAAGAGCCAACAATACTTTACCCCATGCATTATCATTTTGACAGATTTTATTTAAAGTGGTTTTAGTTCCGGCATGAAATGATATTAAAAAATAATCGACAAATGGCGCGGCTTTTTTTGCAAAACTCTCTACTGACAGCAAATGACCATTGGTTATTACAGAGCACATAACATTCAATTTTTTTATATAAGCTATTAATTCATGAAATCCTTTATGGAGTGTTGGCTCGCCCCCGGTAATCTGGATATGGTCTGCTCCGCGCAAGATATTCTTATTGATCTCGATGACCAGTTCATTAAGAGTTTTCATTCTTCTCGAAGCAAACCGATAATAACAATGAAGGCAGTTAATATTACAAACTGGTTCTTTTTCTTGTTCATGGCATTCTTTATCAACATAGATTATAGCCGTATTTGTTATTTTTCTTTCATTGAATTCTTGAATAATTTTACTAGTCATTTTATTTAATAGAGATTATTGTGGGTTTTTTAAATATTAATTCGCCGGTTTTTTCGATGATTTCTGCATCTCCTTTTAATTCTAAGGGAATATAACGAAATCTTTCATAGCAATATTCTTTTAATTCTGCTGTTTTATACTTATTATAAAATTGGATTAATGAGGGTATAAGTGACATGAACTTGGCGTTGTTTATCATTCTTTCTTCGGAGCTATTATAAGAGATACATGACCTTGAGAATTTAATCTTAAGGTTATCTTTAACTAATCTATACCCAAGCTCGATGTCTTCCGCAGTCCATTTTGTAAACCTTTCATCGAAAAGGTATTCCAAAAATAAACGCCCTTTAATGGAGAAATTAGCTGAAACAAAATATTTCCATTCGTCTCCTGCGTATTGTCCGGGATTTTGAAAGATGTGTTCCCTAAATTCAGGGATACATGTTTTAATTACCTTTTTTTTCTCAATATGTTCTTCCAACTTATCAAATTTATAATGGTACTTAAGATTACCATACCCAGAATAATAACCCAAAACAATATCGTTTTTTTCTTGTTCCCGTATATGGCTCTCAACAAGATTTTGTGAAGCCACATTATCCTGATCAAGGAAGATTAGGATATTGCCTCTGGCTTTTTTTGCCCCATAATTTCTGGCAATGCCTGCTCCAAATATTTTTTTATTTGGCAGATAAAAATATCTTAATTCTAAGTTGCTTTTATTTTTTAGACTATTAAAAACTTGTTTTGTATTATCTGTAGAGCCGTCGTCCACTACAATAACTTCAAAATTCCTGCATGTTTGATTTTCAAGGCTATGTATTAGTAAAGACAATCTTTTAGGATTATTGAATGTGGGTATTATCACACTAGAAAGAAATTTCACATTTTGTGGATTTCGAAGATTTTCATTTTCCATTAATCCGCCATTACATTTTTTGGAATAATAACATCCCATGCATTCAGCCGGCAGAATTCGGTTTGCCCTAATATCCCTCAACATTTTAGAATTCCAGATGTCTAATATCTTCTGATTTTTGATATTACCTATAACAGCAGAAAAATAGTCGGTCTTATAATTACCTAGACAATCAACTACAATACGTGTACGGCCAGAATCAAACCTTCCGCCAACACACACCTTTGATACTGCCCCCCCCTCGTATGAACAAAACGGAACAGAATTAGCAATGTTCGTATTGATTTTATATTTACCATTGCATTTAAGAATATTTTCAACCAGCGGCCCAACGTCTTTTTTTTTCAAACCTATTTTTTCACTAATAGGTCTTAATAAGAACCAATCGTCGATATTTTGCTCCTCAAAAAATGCATAATATTTATCAATCACCCTTATATTTTCTTTTGATGCTATGGTACAACACCTAAGAAATATATTATTTTTGTATTTCTTAATTTCTTCAAATAATTTGGAAAAAAATTGTGGGTTTCTTAAGTCATGAACAGAGATCAATAAATCATCAACATAACTTAATGTATGGATAATTTTTTCATTTATTAGTCTTCCGTTCGTGTTAAGAATAGTATAGATACGGTTTTCTTTTGCATACTTAAGGATCCTGATAAGGTCTTGCCTTATGAACGGTTCCCCGCCGGTTAATCGGATTGCGTGTATCCCGGACAATTTAATATCATCGATAATGGAATAGATTTCTTTAGTAGTAAGCTCTTTTTTTCCGCGTTTACTATTAAAACAAAATTTACAGTTCAAATTACATTTATTTGTGATTTCTATCTTAATTTCTTCTGGCAGGGTTAATAGACCGCCATCTGGTTTATCAGCTTTTTTAGAAATTAGACTTTTGTCCCCCATAATAATCTGTAAAAAAATGCACTATAAAAAATTATTGTTTAGTAGCTTGCGTGATGTGCATGTGTTGCAGTTGCTGTTCCTGCAGAATAACTTAAGGTTAAACTGTTACAATGAACAGCACTGGAAGTAGGAATTGTTAGATCATTACATCCATTGGATGGGTCATTATCATAGTTAATAGCATGGGACTCTTGACTAGAAAGAATTCCGCCCAGTGCTGCCCCGCCTAAAAACGCCCCCATTGTAAGCAGCGCCTGCTTAGATATCTTTCCTTCTTCACTTAAAAGATAATTTGATATCTTCTTCTTTATCTTTGGTATCTTAATTTTCATATTACCTACCGATTATATGCATTAGTTATTTATAAACCTTTTTATTTGGTATGGGCATAAAAACAAGCTATTATGGTCCTAAGCCTATTTTACGCAACATTTAAACCACTCCACTGTCTCCCTAAGCCCCTTTCCAAAACTTACCTTTGGTTTAAATCCAAGTAGGCCCTTAGAAAGTGTCGAGTCCCCCAGTGTTTTATTTATATCTGCTTTTTGTGAATCTATAAATTCGGGCTTAATTTCTTTACCCAGCAATCTATTTATACGTGATACAAGCTCAATCAAACTAACCGATTTGCCGCTGCATACATTGATTACAAGATCATTGATTTTATTAGCCTTACATGCAAGCAAATTTGCTGCTACAACATCCTTAACATAGATAAAATCCCTGCTTTGCTGCCCATCGCCATAAAGGATAGGCTGCTGATCCTTAAGCATCCTGGTTATAAAGGAGGGAATCGCGTTTGCGTACTCCCCTGCATAATTTTGCCTTGCACCAAAAACATTAAAATATCTAAGACTAACTATATCCAGACCGTGCTCCTCAAAGAAATATTTACAGTACAATTCACCAAAATATTTAGTAATTGAATAAGGTGATTTAGGTTTAGGATTAAATGTTTCTTTCAAAGGAAACTTACTAGAATCGCCATATACAGAAGAAGAGCTTGCATAGACCACTTTTTTAACGCCGCGCTCAGATGCTGCTTTAAGCACATTATATGCACCGATTACATTTACCTCATTAAATTCGGATGCATTCTCAACTGATGCCCGCACAGATGTTTTTGCCGCCTGATGAGATACATAATCAACATTCTTCATCGCTTTTTTAACCAAAGAAAAATTCCTAATATCACCCCTGACAAACTTTATTTTCTCTTTTATGTGCTTAATATTCTCAGGTCTACCGGCGGACAAATCATCAAAAATAATCACCTCTTCCCCTTTAGAAACCAATTCTTCAGCAATATGGCTGCCGATAAATCCCGCACCGCCTGTTATAAGATATCTCATTTTAATTATCTAGATTTCTAGCAGTTAGTCCGATTTAATATTCGCCCACTTAGTAAAGACTTTTTTATGCTTATCACTAAATATCAGTTTTTCAAAGATATAATCAAAAATCCCTTTTAGAATTTTGCACCTGTTATCCATAGAAAGCTTTGGAACTACGCTGCCTGTCTCTGCATAGCAACAGACAGGGCACAGCCCGCAATACGGTTTATAAACGCACGCGTCGCATAAAAAACAATCATTGGTTGATGCTGATATTATTGATGCTGTTTCATTAGAGGTCAAAATTTCTCTGTAATCATTGTTTCTGACATTACCGAGTTTAAACAGATCATATTGCCTGCCCTCATCACATGTGAAGATGTCCCCGTTATAATCATACGCAAGCTGGCTTATTGCTGCCCCGCACGGGCTTTGTAGATCAACAAAAATATTCGGATCATTGGTCAATATTTTTTTCAAGATATACGTTGTGTATGCATCATATATGTCTTCTCCTTTAAGATTAAGCTCGACCATGTATTCTATGGCCTGTTTCCAGAAAGTAAGATATTCCTCTGCACTATAAGAAAGGCTTCCCCACGCTTTTTGAGCATTACCTAAGTTATTCATAGATTTAAACTGGATTCTATTAAACCCGTGCTTTATGTATTCATCAACTATCTCTCGCGGGCACTGCAAAGAATGCCTTGTTGTGACCATTAGCGCATCTATAGGATATTTGTATTCATCCTTTATTGTCTCTATCCAACTAACGACATTTTTATAAGAGCCGCCCTGATTATGATCAACCCTTATTTTATCGTGCAGATGTTTTGGCCCGTCTAAAGAGGTGCATATTCCAACCTTATTTTTAATTAAATATTTTAGTTTCTTATCATCAATTTTCGTAAGATTTGTTACAAGCGCAAATTTCAGATCTTTGTTCTTATTAACTTTTTTTGCATATTCAATTATTTCTTTTATTATGCCAAAATTAAGCAGCGGCTCCCCCCCCTGAAATTCTATCTTTATATGTGCCGACAGGCTTTGAAAGATAAAATCAACAGCTTTTTTTGCTGTTTTCTTGTCCATATCATAATTCTTGGCCTTTTCTGATTTTGCCTTTGAATGGCAGTAAGAACAGCTAAGGTTGCACCGCAGTGTTGGAACAACAATATGTAATGACGTTCCGTTAAAAAGATGGCAATACCTCTGCCGCTGTTTTTCGATCACACCATTGATATTTTTTTTATCTATTGCAAGCCCAGAATCCATGATTTTTTTGGTAGTGTTTCCCCGAATTAAAGAATCAAATTCCTTTTTTGAAAAATCTGCCCAGCCGCCTTGCTCTGAGACTGCCAAAATCCTGCTGCCAAATCTCTTTGTCCGAAAATTATTATAAAAAAACACTTTCTTATTCATTTTTTACATAGTGTGCTAATTCAACAAACTTATCCTTCATCAAAGCAAGCGCATAATTACAAAATTCAAGTGTTAGCGGCCTTAGTTCGTCTTTTGACTCTATAACAACAGAAGAATAAAGACCCTCGTTGATATATCTTATTTTACAGCTTTTTTTGAAGTCGCTTGTTGCCGTTCCTAATATTTCCGGATAGTATATCGAATTATTAAAAGTGATTTTTGCCTTGTTTTTTGTAAAATCAATCATTTTTTCCCGTATTTCTCTTCCCAGGGAACCAATATCTCATCTGGGTCTTCAATAATATCCTCTTTATCTTTAAACCCGTTTGTCAATAGCGCCCGCTGAAGGATTGTCTGCCTAAGGACCGCGTTTCTTTCTGATTGTTTTTTATACACTGCATAATTTATCAGCTCATTATTAAATTCGTCCCCGAGTTTCTGAAGGTCTGTTTTTGTTTTGGGCCTGATCTCTGCAATGATCTCTTCTTCCGGGTCACCGTCCAAGACAATATACGCCTTATCAAGCAAGGTGTATGCGGCAGAATAAACAATATCCAAAGGAAATATCTTCGGGTTTATAGACAACAAAAGATGATCCTTATGCAGCTCCATATTTGAAATTGTCTCTGGTTTCTTCATTTTACCACCCCAAAAAATTGTAACCGGTATTGTTTATAAATTTAACTGAAAATATTTTTCAAAAAAATAAACACGTTCCCTTGTGCAATTATAGTTAATATTGCCCCGCAAAATAAAAAAGGAGCAAACGGCAGCGTCTGCTGAATTTGGAATGTTTTAAAATCAGGGTGTTTTTGAGCTAGTTTTTTGATTTTGTCGATATCTTTTTTGGTTAGCCCCTCTGATCTGATATCAAAAAGCGATTTGTTATTTTTCTCCCGCAGATATTCAAAAAAACTGAAAAATAATATTTTCTTTCTTTCGTTGTTTTTATAAATCATTTCCGCAGGCACCATTCCCTGTTTTAGCTTATTAATAGGAACAGATGTTGTAAACCTGGAAAAACCCAATTCAATAACAAAATATCTTAATACTAAAAATACTAGAAAAAAAGAAAAAAAGGTTAATATAAAATGCATAGTAAAAATAGACCTATCAAAGACTATCCTTGCTAAACAGATAAGTATTACAACAATCAAAAATTTTTGTTTCATAACCCGTTCAATCGGATATACTATCAAAAATAATAATAATATATAATAAAAAAAGTTCAGCCCGACCCCGAGTATTCCTGTAATAATATCAATTATCCAAAAAAAGCAAAACAGTGTTAAAATCAATACAAAAACCCTTTTAGGATTAAACGCTTTTTTAAATGATGCTTTCTTTTGTATAAGGGAGGTCTTAATCAATAAATTGATAAGAAAAAAAAAGAACAAAGGAACAAATGTATTTATTAAGATGTTCATTGATGAAAAAAAAGGGATATTGCTTGCTTTATTATATATAAATAAAGGTATAAGTGTTGCATAAGCTAAAAACAATTTGCCGTCGCCGGCTGTCCAAAGCCCCACGTCCCACATCAAATATCCAATAATTAATGCAGAGACTACATTGAATATAGATTGAATTATATAACTATATTCTACAGAAAAAACAGAGAAATAAATAAATTGGAAAATTAGTGCATAAGATAATGCAAATACTATGACCTTATTCTTAATCTTGCCATATTTAATGTCTGTATATGTGGTTATACCCCCTAAAATTACAACCCCGATCAAAAACCAGAAAATCATTGCAACAATCCCTTCAAATCTTTATAATTCCTCAACCCATATGGTTTTACAGCAAATGAATACACCGCTGTTTTAACTTTATATTTATTACAAAACCTAACGTTCTGTTTTATCCTGCCAAGCAATTTAGATCTATACTCCCTATCTGCTTTTAAAATTGAATTAAAAGAAAATGCAACCGTTATATTGTTTTCAGATGCTAATTTACACAATACCTGATTTAGTCCTGATGACCTATGGTGGATATACTCTTTTTTGCCTGTGTCTTCTAAATTAAAAATGATTAAATCCTTATTCTTTTCAATAACAAACCTATTATCCTTAGAATTTCTTACAATAACGTGTTTTGTGATTTTCTGTGCTTTTCCTATATTTTTTGGTAATGATAATAATCCAATTTCTATTTGGGTGTTATTTATTTTTTTCCTAATTTCCACAACATCCTCACCATAATTATAAACAAATACTAATTTATCATAACCTAATCTTTTACCCATTTCAACGAATTCTTTTTCATTATCTTGTGGAAAAACATAATCTGTTATCATTTTATTGATATAAAACTATTAACTATTTATTATTTTCTCCCACCCCCTCATTTCTTATGGAAAAATCAATTTTTAAAAATTCGTTATTATTATTATTATTATTATATTTCTATATAGT
>JBDRFR010000036.1:0-9620 GCA_043818675.1 Nanobdellota archaeon | reverse complement strand
AGAAGATGGGATAAAAAACCATTGTATTATCCTGAGTGTGATAGAAACATGGAGAAAGAATGTGCAGAATGTCTATCATACTCTAATAGGGACTCTAAAGCAACATAATTCTAGGATTTTATCATGGGCTTAGTAGTTGCTTTAATTCGTTGACTATTTATTAAAGTTACTACTTTAAAATGCTCACATTTAGTAAGTTTTATAAATCATTGTTGACTCCTGGAATCGATTAGGGGGTAATTTAATGTTAGGGAAGTTGCGAGTTCAATTAATATCATTATTGGCATTATTTCTATTTACTAGTTCAGTGTTCGCAGGTGAATTCTGTTATCAGGAAACAGCAAATCAGGCAACAGGTTGCGGTGGTTTAAGCTCAGGATCATACAGTTGTTCTGGTTCTATTTGTCCGAAGGTTTATGATGGTGACTGGTCTTCAAGTACTGGTGGAAATACGATGATAGCATATATCAACTATACCATCCCAGAGAATGCTGTACGTTCTAGCACAAGATGGCAGATTGGTGGTGCCTGGGATAATCTTGCTGGGTCGCTTGCTGTAACTAATCTCAGCCTGCCTGCTGATTGTCTAAAAGGCAATACTCTTTCATTAAAAGTCTATAACTCTGGACAATATTCATACTGGGAGTGTTTTAATAATTCAGAGATTATTACTGTTGCAGTAAAGGGCGGCGGCGGTGATAACAAAAAAATCGTCTACGAAGAGGGAGTATGGTGGAATCTGACTGTAAAACCTAGTTTAATCCCTTACTTAATAAGCCCAAACGAATCAACAACAGTAAATAAAAATGAATATTTCAGTTTCAGTTCTGGTGTAAAATGCGTTGGTAATTGTGGTAATGTTACTGCAACTTTGGATCCAATAAATATAATACACTACGAGCCCTCAGATGAGATTCAATTACGATCCAGAAGCTTTACTCCAAGTTCAACAGCCATTACAGCATCTTCATATAATACAGGCAGAGAACATTTGTTGATGCAGTTTGATCATATATTAAACAACGAAGAAAAAGCAAAGCTGGAATCTGAAGGTCTCAAATTTATGCAGTATATCCCAAACAAAGCCTGGTTAGTATCTGCTCCTGCAGGAAGATATTTTTCTGATGTAAGGTGGTCTGGTAAACTTCAGCCGTCAGACAAGATCTCCCAAAATATTCTAAACGATAATCTTGGCGCATGGAGCATCAGTCGCGATGGCGACTTGATACTTTTGGTGCAGTTTTACGATGATATTGATACAGCTGAAGCATTAGAGATAATAAAAAGTTACGATGGTAAACCTCATAATATCTATCCTGCTATAAACGCTATTGTAACAAAGATAGCTAAATCCCAAATATCCGGTTTGGCAGCACAGGACCAGGTAATGTGGATAGGTGAATTGCCTCCGCCTCTTGAATCTTTGAATGATGATGCAAGGCTTATCACTGGTGCAGAAGAATTACAGGCAGCACCCTATGATCTGGACGGAGAGAATATTACTGTCTATGTATTTGATGGAGGTTTGGTCGATGGTTCTCATACAGACCTTCAAGGTAGAGTAACCTATGCAGAGCCAGGTGATTTATCTGCTCACGCAACCCATGTATCATGTTCTGTTGGCGGTACTGGAGCAAAAAGCCAGGATTTGGGCGGTTCAGCTTTTGAATGGCGAGGCATGGCGCCGGCAGTTGATATAATCTCCGGCGAATATGATTCATGCACACCTTATTGCCTGTATAATAGTTCTAACGATATTGAAAGTGACTATCAAGATGCGATTGATAATTATAATATTGATATTGCAACCAACTCTATCGGAAGCAATATCGCACAAAACGGACTGCCTTGCGACTGGGAGGGCGATTACGAGTTAACATCGCAGCTTGTAGATGGTATTATCAGGGGAAGCCTTGGAAAACCGCTGCCAAGCGTATGGGCAAACGGCAATGAACGTTCTTCTGGTAGTTGCGGTTCAGGTTACAGAACCACTGCTCCGCCAGCCGGAATGAAAAATTCAATATCAGTTGGCGCAACAAACAAGGACGATACCATTACTTCTTTTTCAGGCTTTGGTCCAACTGACGATGGTAGAATCAAGCCTGATATCTCCGCTCCTGGTTTGAGTATCAAATCCTGTATTCCTGGTGATGATTATGATGTTTATAGCGGCACATCTATGGCAGCCCCTGTTGTGGCCGGTAACATTGCATTAATGATGCAGTCTTACAGGAAAACGCACGATACAATTATGTCTCCTTCAACTATTAAAGCCTTATTGATACACACTGCTAAAGATCTAGGCAACCCTGGTCCAGACTACCAGTTTGGTTACGGCAGAATCGATAGTACGTATGCAATAGACTTGATCAGCAGCGATACACTTTCTAATGATCTGATCACAGAAAGCATTCTTCTTGATCAATCTGATTCAGAGCAGTATTATGTTTCTGTGCCTGCCGGAACCCCACAGCTAAAACTCAGCCTGGTTTGGACAGATTATCCTGGTACGCCGCTTGTAGAAAAAGAACTTGTTAATGATCTTGATCTGGTGGTTCTTTCTCCTGACGGTGATAGGTACTACCCATTTACTTTGGACAGTTCCAATCCTTCCTTTACAGCAGTTCAGACAAAAGAAGACCATATTAATAATATGGAGCAGGTTTTAGTAAATGATCCTGTTCCAGGCAGATGGCAGATAATTGTAGCTGGCAGAGTCTTACCAGAAGCTCCCCAGGATTTCAGTTTAGTAAGCGATATCGATATGGATACGTCAAAAGGTACTATCCCTATGAATAACGGTAATCCTTTTTACACAATTGACCAAAACCCAGTTTATCCAGCCAATCTTTCATGTTTACAGAATATGCAGGATGGCGACAGTTGTAACCAGACCTGGACTGTTAATGCAACAGGTGCGCATTTATCAGCACATAATTTTTTTGTAATCTATTCTGGTGATAATATTGAAGAAACTGATACAGGAAAGATCCAGATCCAAATACTGGGTAATTATGCACCGGAAGTTAATAGTATTGAATGTCAGGAAAATAATGGCTGGGGTAGCTGTGAAAATCTGATGTATAATGACACGTTAACAAATTTAAGAGTTAATTGTACAGATTCAGACGGTATTGTTACACAACTAAGAATTAAGCTTGAAAACCTGCCTGATAATAACATTTTCTTTGATAGTATGGCTGTTATGGACGGTAATTTCTGGGTATACGACTTGGCTGATATCATTCTCAAAGATTCAGGTGATTATAGATTATCTATCTCCTGTACTGATGATGGCGGTTTGGAAGGAATTAAAGAGGCCAATGGATCAGTTGACTGGTTTGTACCCTGGGGCGTATTGAGCGCTTACACAATCGATCCCGTTGGCGATATTAGTGTAATTCAAAATAATATTTTTCAATATAGCGCGGCTGTGGATTGTCTAAATGGTGAATGTGGGACTGTCGGCGGTACTTTAACAGCAGATTTAACTTTATATAAGGATGATTTTGAATCAGAAATTGATTGGAATTCTGATAGCCTTTGGCATATTACCTCTAGTGATTATCATAGTGAATCAAATAGCTACTGGTACGGTGATGAAGATACAGGCAACTATGACACTTACAGCGATAATCAGGGCAGTTTAATCTCGCCGATGATTAATTTAACGGGTGCGCTTAGCGCAAACCTCATATTTTGGTATTGGTACGAGACAGAAGATGAAGGTTCTTCATGGGATCAGCGATGGATAAGGATTAAGGTTAATGACAGTGACTGGCAGGATTTAGAGCAGTTATCAGATGACCAGATGCAGACCTGGACATATAAATCCGTTGACCTAACCCAGTATGCTGGTTCCATAATACAATTGATGTTTTATTTTGACACGATAGACGATATATCTAACGATTACAAGGGCTGGTTAGTTGACGATGTTAGTGTCATATCCTCAGGATATGTACCTATGTCTTCCGGCACGCCATTTTACACCTTGATGCAAAACCCAATTTACTGCGGCCACATGGGTCATGGGGATAGCTGTAAAGGAACATGGGGATTGAACGCTACAGGCATGATTCAAAAAGAATATGTTTTACAGACTTTTTTTAATCCTATTCAATACAGCTCTCAATTACAGGCAGCGCAGACGGACAAGATTCAGGTAGATATCCAAGACCAGATAATTCCAATTATGCCTAACATTACTATCCTAAACCCAGTAAACAATTCAGTTATTGCATACGATCATCTGTGGTTGAATATATCAACAGTTAAAGACGCCGAGTGTTCTTATACTTTGAAAAAGTGTGCAGATAACGATTGTGCCCTGTTTCCTTCAGTTCCTATGATACCAATTGATGCAATTGTGGATTCTTGGAAAGATGGCGCAATTACTGACTATGAATTAGTTAAGCCAACACATACTGCCTTAATTGAAAGCCTTGATGACACTAGTGATGAAGAGCACTATGAAGCCACGGTTGATTGTACTGATGATCTTAGCTATTCAAACACAGTATATTTTACAGTTGACACACTCTCTCCAAAAGTTATAAGCTTAGTTAATTCTGATGTTCTAGCTAATTTCTCAAGTTTTGATATTTGTTTAGCTGTTCCAATAAGCGGCAAATATAATTTTTATAATCTTACAAGGAAAAATTATATAACTTCAGTTAAGAAAACCAGTGATTGCGGAAAATATGATTTTATTATCGGATTTAACAGCTACGAAAGTTTTCTAAACATATATAATAGTCCCACTTATGATAATATATTCAATAGCCACAAATCTGATTATTATCTATGGCCATCCAAATATGTAAAGGAAGACAACATTGAATGTAATAGTGAATTTCAAAACAAATATTGTGGATCGTTAAGCAATTATCTAAGTAAAACCCAATTTTTATTTGCAGATTTATCCTGTTGTGTCTCTTACAATCCTGGCGAAGTAATAATAGTAAACGAATCAATGGAAGCTTATTATGGTATTACTATTCCTTCTGATCATATTACTTTTGACTGTAATAATTATATGATTAAAAGTTCTGATGAGCAAAATTTGAATACTGGTATTTACTTACACAACCGGACTAATGTTACGGTACAAAACTGTATTGTGGACGGTTTCTATCACGGTATAGGACTATGGGACCAAACATCTGGTAATACAATGAAAAATAATGATCTTCAGAATAATATGGCAGGTTTCATAGTAACAAGCGGGTCAAATAATAACGTTATCACTGAGAATACTTGTTCAAATAATGGCTTTAACATTGTGTTAAGTTATAATTCTAATAATTATATAACCAAAAACACCATTACTAACACTATTTATGGTGTAATGTTAACAAATGCTAGCAATAGTGTGATCTTAGACAATACTTTTAATTCAAACAATGTCGGAGTTCTTTTACAGTTCAATTCGAATAATAATAGTGTATTCCATAATTTTATCACAGCTAACGATATTGGGGTGCAGTTATGGTCTGGTTCAGAACGTAATTCATTCCAATATAATGTTTTCTCTGGAAATACAAATTCTAGTTTTAGAAATGAAGTGGAACATAATGTTTTAGCTGACTACAATTACTGGGGTACAACCGACTGTTCAGAGATAAATAACGAAATTTATGATAATTATGATAATGCTAGTTTTGGCATTGTCCATTATGAGCCATTTTTCGATGCGCCTTTTGGCAACGCTGTTTATTGCAAGGATATTGTGCCTTTAGGCCTTACAATCTTAAGTCCACTGAACAACTCTGTATTAAATACAGATTCCACAACACTTGAGGTATCTACTAATATGGATTCAACCTGTACCTATCAGGTATGTAAACATTATGAATATGTTGGTGGCGGCGGCAGTGGTTGCAGCCCAGTATTTGACATGTCCACTACTGGTTCAACCTTTCATTCCCAATTTATCACAAATCTTGGCAATACTGTAAATAACCAGACTCACAAAGAATGGTATACTGTTCCGGTTAATTGCACTGACTTTTCCGGTAACTCTAAGTCTAAAAAAGTTAATCTCTATGTTAATTATACAGACTCAAAACCAATAGTAATCTTATCAGCCAACAGCACTTTTGGTACAGAGCCTCTTAGCGTGAAATTCGAGTGTCAAGTAGGATCAGGCAACCCACCGTTTATTTATGGTATGAATTTTGGCAACGGTTTTTATATAGAAAGCATTGAATCGATCTTTTCAGCATCAGAAATTTATCTTTTCAAATATAGTGAAGGCGAATATACTGCAAACTGTTCTGTTAAGGACAACAACAGCAAATTAGTATTCTCAAACAATATTTTAATCCAGGTTGAAAAATTTGAAGATACGATTCCGCCTTTGATCACATTTTTGATTAGCGATGTATCAATTACTAAAGCAAAAATCTTCTGGACCACAGATGAGCTCGCCAATTCCACTGTTTATTATGGTGCAAATGAATCATTGCTTGATAATATTGTATCCGACAGCACTCTAACCTCATCACATGTAATTGACTTAGAGAATTTGGAGAGCAACACAACATATTACTACAAAGCAGGTTCGTGTGATTTATACGGGAATTGTATTGAAACTCCCGTAAACACTTTCAAAACTATGGAAATTATCAATAATCCACCAACATTAATCTCTTTTTATCCTAAATTAAATCCCAAAATTTCAGAGGACTCAATGCAGCAGTTTACTATCTCAGTTTTTGACGATGACAATTTAACTTTTTCATGGTATGTAAACAGTATAAAAAGCAGCAATTTAGACAGTTATACTTACTACGGCAATGGATTGTCTGGGATTTATGCTTATAATATCACTGTTATTGTTTCTGATGGTTTATTAACAGCTTCTCATTCATGGGCTTTGACACAATCCAGTGTTCCAATTGCTGAAGGTTTTGGCGGGTCAACATCAAATTTTTCAAAAATCCCTGATTTGAAAAACGCATCTAATATTATTTTTGAAAAACCTAATTTTGGAAAAATAAATTTTGGCGATAATATTTTGGACCTATCTGACATTGTTGACTTAAACTCATTCGTGCTAATCTCAGACAATATAATTGGTATTGACACAGCAACTTATCCGGCTCTTAACAAATCTGCTAAGATTACTATGTATAATCTAGGTTATTCCCAAACACCGATTATCTATTATAATGGCGGTTTTACTACAAATTCTGCTGAAATCACAACAGTCTGTCCTGCCACTTTATGCTATAATATTGCTTACAATCCAACAACAGGCACTTTAACTTTTGACGTTGCTCATTTTTCAGTTTTTAAGGTAGTAGGAATGTCTGTTGCTATGCCTGTTCCAGCTCCAAAAATACCTATCAAAATCAATAACAATGTAAAAATATCCAGCGCAAAAATTATCAATGATTATATACAACCCGGAGAAGACCTTCAGACCAAAGTAAGCATAGAAAATGAGGGTAACACTGACCTTGACGATGTAAAAATTACACTTGTCATACCTGAGTTAGCTTTAAGAAAGCGTATCGGCCCGTTTGACCTGGACGAAGGCGACGACATTACCGAACTAATCTATGCCCAGATGCCTGATAATACTCCGCCAGGCGAATATTTGGTCAGGATAACAATAAGTAATGATAAGGTTAAGAGAGTACGGCATAGGTCAATAATTGTTAGATAATTTTACTACTATCTTCTAATATAAATGTTTATATATTATTGCATACTATCATTTTACAGGGTGGTATTTATGAAATTAAAATGTTTTTTTATTGTTTTACTGATTTTTGCAAGTTTAGGGGGTATTAATTCTTTGGGCAGATTCTACGTTTCCGAACCTTTGCGCTCAGGTATGGAGTCTGAGATGTATTTTACAGTTAGAAATCCAACAAATGATAATCTGGAAGACGTTAATGTTAAGGTCTATATCTATGATTTAGGCTTAAGGTTAACTTCCCAAAAGTTTGATATTAATGATGGCGACCATAAAGTTGCCCGTATTTATTGGATAGTGCCTGATTATGTTCGTAAAAGCACCTATTTATCAAAAGTTACAGTCGGAAACGATCATTACAAGGATTCAAAACACATATTTCTTACAATAAATTAAAAACCTTTTTAATATCTAATCTTTTTCTTATTTTATGCAGGAGATAGTAGAAGGAAAAGCAAAAATAGCAATTTCGATATCTGAGAAGATTAGCAAAGAGATGCCTGTTTTTTATAATCCTGTTATGAAATTTAATCGTGACATTTCAATCTTATTGTTAAATTCGATCAAGAAAACTGATTTAACAATTGCTCTGCCTCTTGCAGCTTCTGGCATTAGAGGGATAAGGTTTTTGTTAGAATTGAACAATATTAAGGAAGTACATTTTAACGATCATGACAAAGATTTCAAAAAAAATATCAGAAAAAATTTAAGATTGAATAATATTGCCAAAAAAGCGATAATTCATAGCACTGATGCTAACCTATTTTTGCTGAATTCAACAGGTTTTAATTATATCGATATTGACCCCTTTGGCAGCCCTAACGCTTTCCTTGACAGTGCTGTAAATAGAATAAACAGAGAGGGAATTTTAGCGGTGACAGCAACAGATACTTCTGCTTTATGCGGGACATACCCAAAAGCCTGTAAGCGAAAATACTGGGCAACACCATTAAGAAACGAGCTGATGCACGAAATTGGCTTAAGAATTCTGATAAGAAAGGTTCAGCTGATAGGCGCGCAATTTGAAAAAGCATTAATTCCGATTTTTTCTTATTCAAAGGACCATTACATGCGCATTTTTTTTAGGTGTATTAAAGGAAAAAGTGATGTTGACGCTGTTTTGAACCAGCACGATTTTTATGATGATGCAGGCCCAATTTGGACAGGCCCCATATTTGATAATAAATTGGTAAGTTTGATTATAAAAAACAATAAGGATCTTCTGGCAAAAGATAATGAGTTAGGCAGGTTTTTTAAAATTGTTCATGCAGAATCCAAAATTAATATTGTTGGTTTTTATAATATTCATAAAATAGTCAAAAGAAACAAACTGCATCATATTCCAAGAAAACAGGAATTAATAACAAAAATAAAGAAATTAAAATATAAAGTATCTGAAACACATTTTTGTCCTGAAGGTATCAGGTCGGATATTTCTCTAGAGAAGTTTCTGCGGCTGTTAACTGAAAAATAATTGCATTTTAAGTTACATGGGCAAATTTCATTGGAAATTCACCAAAAATTTTCATGGTTTTTTTTAATCACGTTCATTTCTAAGAGTTAGAAACGCATTTTCAACTAATACCTTTACTTTTATGTTTGGGATAAGCAATCGGTCTGAGTTATATCAAGGATATTCTGGTTGTTATTGCAAAAGAGATTGTTTCTTCCATATATGGCTAATTTCGTTGATTAGTTTACATATGTTAATTTTACTCTTACGACGAAATTAGCTTATTGAATAATTGCGCCTATTTAATTCCGGTCAAGAATGAATTGGCCTAGAAAAATCGAAAGATTTTTCTCAAACAGAAACCAATAGAATTCTTAGCTCTATGCTCTTAAGAAAAGCAAGAAGCAGACCAAAACCATTTTGTCAGGCTTTGGACACTATTAGTATAGCGTTAAGCCT
>JBDRFR010000035.1:0-6045 GCA_043818675.1 Nanobdellota archaeon | reverse complement strand
GTCTTCCATTAAGCTTCAAATCAAGTAAGAATTGGATTCAACTACCAATTACACCGGCAATGGAGATTGGGCTTACAGAGAAACCTCTAAGCATACAAGAGGTATTATGTAATTCCACACTTAACTAGTGGGGTGCCTGATAATTGGAGTCCTATAAGGCGTGTTAGGATCATTTTAATGTAGTTTAAAAATATTTTTTGTCCCTTAAGTTAGCCTACGGCCGTAAAGGGTACTGTCAACTTTAATGTGTTGGAAGGATATTGTTAAAATATGCTTTATAAACCAAGCAAGCTTTACTTCACCTAAGTTGACAATGCCCCGTAAAGAAAGTAATATATATAGGTAATATCAATGACTGTAATATATGTGCTTTAAAAAAAAGGGGCAGAATATGTATATGATAGCACTTATTCTTGGGCTGGTTATAGCTTTTGTTATAGTTATCTTTGGTTCCAAAGTAGTAACCAATGTCGGTGAACAGAGTGATCAAATTGCAGTAACCAAGTTAAAACATAAATTGCAGGCAGATTTTAGCCCATCAACTTATGATCCTGGTTCAGTTAAAATTAAGGAATACAATCTGCCCTCAGAATTTAACGAGATATGCTTTGTTGATATTGAAAAAGTATCTCCGATTGATCTTTCCAGCTATCCGGTAATAAGAGATATGGTTGAAAGTAAAGCTGAGAAAAATGTTTTTTTGGTCGGTGATGGTCACTTTGAATCATTATATGTTAAAGATATCGGATTTCGGGCAAGTCCTTACTATATTTGTATCCCAAAAAATAAGGCAAGAGTGGAATTAAGGATAGAATGGGAGCGTGGTACTGCTGTAATTGCTCAAAATACCATTATGGATTTTTATCTAGATAATGATAATGACGGTTATGGAAACGCTTTTGAATCAAAACAGTCCTTTTCCGCGCCGTTTGGTTATGTTATTGATAATACTGACTGTGATGATGGTAATGAAAATGAGCATCCTGGTCAAACATGGTATGAAGATATTGATAATGATTATTATTCAGACGGTACTTCGCAGGAAAGTTGCATAAGGCCTTCTGACTATAGGGCAGCAGTTGAACTGGTTGCCACAACCGGAGACTGTAATGATATTGATTCAGGTATAAATCCCGGCACGGCAGAAACAATAAATGGCATTGATGATGATTGCAATGGCGCGGTTGATGAATGCACTGCTCAAACATTTTACATTGATTCTGACCGTGATGGTTATGGAGATGCTGCAAATCTCCAGAATAGTTGTGTCCAGCCATTAGGTTATGTCCTAGACAGTACTGACTGTGACGATAATGATCCTAACAAATTTCCTGGTCAAACATGGTACAAAGATTCAGACAATGATAGATACAGTGATGGCACAAGCCAAGCAAGTTGTATTAGGCCACCTAACCTGAAAACAATACCGGAGCTGATAGCATCCGCAGGCGATTGTGATGATAATGATGCTCAAGTAAACCCAGGTATGCCTGAACTTTTAAATTCTCAAGATGATAATTGTAATGGGCAAATTGATGAGTGCATGATGCAGCTTTTTTACCATGACTCTGATAACGATGGTTATGGAAATTTGTTAGACCACCAAAGTCAATGCTATCCCAGTCTCGGTTATGTAATTGACAGTTCAGACTGTGATGATAACAATCTGAATGAGTATCCTGGTCAGATCTGGTACAAAGATTTTGATAATGATGGTTATTCTGAAGGGAGTGTTCAAACGAGTTGCGAACGGCCTCCAAACTTCAAAATTGAGGCTGAATTAATATCTCTTGTTACTGATTGTGATGATACTATCTTCGAAATTAATTTAGGTGTTTCTGAAATTTGTGGTAATAGTGTAGACGATAATTGTAATAACCAACAAAACGAAAACTGCGGCTCAGTCTGTGATTCTGATAATGATGGTCATGATGAAGAAGGTGCTTTTTATAGTTGGTGTGTGTTAGTAACAGGGCATCCACGAGACGATTGTGATGATGCCGATGCTACGATGAACCCCGGCAGGCTAGAAAGTCTGGATGGTAAAGATAATGATTGTGATGGAAATGTTGATAATAATGTCAAAGTTGGAGGATATGACCCTGACGGCGACGTGAAAGAAGTTTTTGTTAAAGATAATTATGCCTACCTGGCAACATATAGTAAAGGATTTTCAATAGTTGATATTGCAGATCCCAAAAATATTCGAGAAGTGGGTTATTTAGATCTGGGCGGTTACACGACCATGGGCCTAGCTATGGGAGTCTATGTACATGAAAATTATGCATACGTTGCAGCTTACCAAAGAGGACTAATTATTATTGATATATCAAATCCAACTAATCCTGTGCTTCTAGGTGAATATATAGGTGATGGTTGGGCGTTTTCTGTTGAGGTGGTTCCGCCGTATGCGTATGTTGCAAAACAGGATTATTCAGGTTCAATTATGGGGCTTGATATAATCGATATCAGTGATAAAAGTAATCCAACATTTGTTAGTCACTTTCAGTACTATCCTGGTGGGGAAGATATTAAAGTTCTTGGTAATTACGTGTATCTTGCGGGCGGTGGATGTTTTGTTGTTATTGACGTAACAGCAAAAACAAACCCGATAAAAATGCAATCTTTTTGTGATAAGAATTATGGATACATTCATGCGAATAATGAATATGTGATAGCGGTAAGTCCTGCAGGTTTAGATGTCGCATCACACACAATTTTAATATTTGATAACACAGACCCAACACACTTATCAGCAATCGGAAGTTACACTGAAGGAGAAGATGAATTCTTAAATGGGATGTATGATGTCTACGTGAAAGATAATACAATATATTCTACAAATCAGCAAGAAGGTTTGAAAATAATTGATATCAGTGATCCATCAAACCCTTTTAAAGTCGCCGAGTTTACTGATGGTGGTTATGCACAAGGCGTGTTTGTTAATCGTAATTATGCTTATGTAGCAGATGACTGGCAAGGATTAGATATAATCAGAATAAAATGACCAAAAGATTTTAATAGCTGGTTTACTTTTATAATCCAAAAATGTTGTTATTGCATTATGCTGTTCCATTATTATTCTTAAAACTGCAGGACCGGAAAATTTTTTGGTCTTTAATCTTAGCCAATATTATTGATATGGATCACTTTCTTCCTGAGTTTGACAGTAGCCAACAAGTAGCAACTTTTTCTAGCTCTTGCTAATCAAAACTACTATTTTCTAAAGAAATTAATCGGTTTTAACCAGGATCTGCTGCCAAATTAGGCAAAATCACCTTAGAATTCTCATCAATGTTGGAGATTATCTGCTCAATCAGTCCATCTCCTGAGTTTTTTATTGTAAGTGTCAAATTCTTTAGAGAATTCAGGATGGTTGTTGTTGAAAATGATTTGAGTTTCTCTGATTCAAATCTTGACAAAGAAACAAACAATTGAGCAACAAATCCAATTATTAATGCCCCTTTTATACTGCTGTCCGTCCAGACTCTCACAGGCTTTATCTCTATTTCATTCTTCAAGGAATTCATAACTTTCTCAACAGAATCCTTATTTTTGTAAGCTTGAATTGCCTGTTTTCCTGTCAAATCCATACTGCTTTCCAGAATGTAAAATCCTTCTCTGCCATTAATATGAATCTCCTCAAGATATTTTCTTATTTCTTTATCGGTCTGAGCAATCAGTTTTTTCTGGATTGAAACCTTCTGTTCAATTATCCGATCAGGCAGATTAATCTCTCTTAGATTCTTAATCTTTTTTCCGGCTTTCAGCTTATCTGAAAGCTGTTTGATTGTCTGCAATTCTTCATCAATTTTCTTTTGCTTCTTGCTGATTTGTTCTTCATGCAGTTTTGGAGAGAAGCATACATACTGAAATTCATATCCTTGTTTTAATTTTTTATAGTAAACTGTTTCTTTTCGCTTATTCTTCTTTTTTAGAACAACTTTCTTAGATCTTGAAAATTGCGAAATAATCTTATTGTCTTTTCCAGACAATATTCTGGCTGTAAGATAATGCTTCTTTTTGCTTCTAACGAGCTCTTTATTCTTTTTGGTATTAGCTCCTCTGTCAATAATGATGTGGCTATCATCCTTCAGATGCTTAATGCCTTGCAGGAAAGTATCCTTGAAATGCGTCTTGCATGGAATGTTGCCTGCTTTTATTGTTAAGACGAACGGCACATTTATCGGTTTGGCAAGCTCACCAATACCAAAGGCTATTTGCCTTTTATCAGGTCTGTGATCAGAGCTAAAGCCAAACCTGCCAAGAGGCGATGCTTTACCATGTAAAACAAGACTGCTCCAATCAAGATTACTGTCGGTATGTTTAAACTTATATTTTGAGAAAAGCTTGTCTTGAATCCCAGTAATAACTAACTCTTCATTTTGTCCCAGAGTTTCTAAGGTCCTGTACAACGCTTTTTCATGGAACAACTTGAGTTGGAATTGATTTAAGATATGCGGCTGATTAATCCACTCTCCGCATTTATGGATGCTTAGATTATGCTCAAATTTGAAGGTAATCATGCCTTTTGTTAGCTTGTCTATAGGAACACCTTTAGATTTTAGTTTGTTAATAACGTCAAAAAGCTCAAGCTTTGAATAATATTTTTTCACAAATTCAAAGGCTCCAACCGAAAAGCTCTTATTGTTTGGGTTTTTATTTATCATGGTTTGATACCTCCTTGGGTTTATATGTATAGCTTATGATGTATAAACCTAAGGAGATTTATTTCTCTTGAAAAAATAGAAGGTAAAATTAGAGTATTATTTGGTGACAGTCAAAGTCGGGTTTCTTAAGCCAATTCCCGGAAAAATCAGCTGGGCAAATTTAGGTGGATGCAGTATGGGGCAATATCTTTTGCATCAGTACTGGCTTATTCCTATTGCAATTTTTGGACTACTGGGTTTTTTGAAAAAAGAAACAAAATATATCGCATGGGTTTCTATTGGATTATTGATGCATATATCATTAGATATTGTTCAGTGCATTACAGGTTTTTATATTTAATCATGTCTGTAACCATATCCGATGCCAGATATGTAAACCCTCTCTTTTTTTTGCATAGAATATCTCCTATCAAGCCGTTAAAATAAGCTGCGTTTACTGCAGACTGCATTAAAGATAACCCTTGCGCAAGAAACCCAGTGCATATTCCGGCAAGAACATCTCCAGTACCTGCTTTTGTCATTCCTGCATTTCCGGTTTTATTAAATAATATCTGATCTTTTGAAATAATGATGTCCACTTTTCCTTTCAATAGGATTATATTATTTCGATTTAAAAAAACTTTCAGATTATCCCTTATCATGTTTGATTTTTTTCTAATATCTTTTTCATTTATAATTTTCTTAATGGCTAATTTATCAATCTTCGAATTAATCAACAATATTTCTAATTCCTTATTATGCGGCGTTATAACACAGTTTTCCAAACCATCTGACGCAACACTTTTAATAGCATCCGCATCGATAACTTTCGGTTTTTTTGACTGTTTTACATATTTTTCAGTAAAATAAGCAGCCTTTGTGCCAAGCCCATTGCCTATCAAAACTGCATTAAATGATTCTTCCAGTTTGATTATTTTTTTTACATGTTTAGAATCAAAATGGTCAGCTTTAATTTTTTTTACCACCAAATCTGGAGTAAGGCAATTAATTGCCCAGCCCACTTTTTCTGGCGCAACTACTGTGACCCAGTCCGTACCTGTACGAAGCGCCGCAAGACCTGCTAATGCGAGAGCTCCAACATAATCTGGTGATCCGCCGATTACAAGCACTTTGCCATTAACACCCTTATGGCTGTCTTTATTTCTTTTTGGTATTTTGATATCTTTTTTACTTATGTATTGCATAAAGTACGTCAAGATGAACTAGTATATAAAATTTGAGAAAAAAGAGTTATTGAACGCTTTGAAAAAGCCCCCCCAATTTCTTAACAATCTAACCTTCCTTTCTCGTCGAAAACGAAAGATATAAATAGTAGTTTATCGTCAATAAATGTATAATTTATAAGAGGTGATTCTGGATGGTTTTTAGAAAAATA
>JBDRFR010000034.1:0-7791 GCA_043818675.1 Nanobdellota archaeon | reverse complement strand
TTTCTTCTTGTTTATTAATAATTGCTTCTTTACGAGAATTTTCAAGTTCAGCATTTCTTAGTTTTTGTCTCCAACTCAGCATAGAACATATCACTGGATTAGGTAGTATTTGCTTTTTTCGGTTTTACCTTAGTAGTTGCTGATTTTGTACACAAACCATCAGTTTTACTATTATGGAATACTCCCAAAGTTTTTAATAGAGTATATAATTAAAAACTATTGGGTGGTTATAAATTGGGATTTATGGATTTTTTAAAGAAAAACAAGTCTGATCCGCTAGACGAAAGTTTAGACCTTCCCCCTATTCCTCCTCCTAATTTACGTTTTGAAGAATCAACTATAGAAGACGCAAGCGAAGAAGAGTTTCCGCATACAAAAGAAGAATTGGAGCCCTTCTTGCCTACTATGCAAAAAATTCCTGTCCCAAAAAGGGATATACCTCAATATACCACTAAAAATGATCTATCAGACATTGAACTTCCACCTTTTGAACCATTAATTCCGCCGCTTTTGCCTCCTGCCAGTATAAAAATTGCAAAAGTATCAGAAAATATTGCCTCACCTTCCACAAAACAACATACTGACCAGCCTTTCATTAGCGTAACTAATTTTAAGAATATTACCGTCAACATAACTTCGATGAGAACAACTTTAAGAGATCTTGAAAATAGTATTGGCTCACTAAATGAAGAGAATTCATTATTATATGATAAATGGAACACGAATTTGAGGGATATCCAAAAAAAGCTGGTATTTGTTGACCAGACTATATTTAAAGGGTGATTATATGGAAGCTAAAGTTTTTGTAAAAATTAATGAGTATAAGGACGTTATTGACACGATCGGTCTGATAAAGGAAAAGCTAAGCAGTGCTAAGGATACGCTTGCAAACATAACAGAACTAAAAAGAAAAGAGGATAATGAGCTTGCTTCATGGAACTCAAAAATTTCAGAAGTTGAAGACAAAATCGAAAATATTGATAATGCCTTGCTTGAACCAGAATCATTATAAAAATGCCAGAAGAAGAACTTTTTTTTGTCAATGTGGACGGATCCGATGAACTACGCAGGAAACTGCTCGAAAGTTCTCGAAGTATTATTGAGGTATTAAAAAATTATGAGCGGTTCAAATCTGCTAACAGGGAAAAACAAAAAGAGATTGAAGATTTAAAACTAAAAATTAGGCAAATTTCCAGATTATTACTAAAATTAAAATCGTCTCTTCCAATTCTCAAATTAAAAAGTCCAGTGACTGAGATCAAATCTGAACCTAAAAAAACACTGGCAAAAATGCCGAAATCAGAACTTGACAAGCTGGAAATGGAACTTGACGAGATCGAATCAAAACTTGGCACTCTTTCTTGATAAAGTTTTTATATAACCGTTCAATTCCTTAATTAGTTATGAGAGGATGCCGGAGTGGCCAAATTACCCAAAAGGTAAGGTCTAACGGGATAGATTTTGGCGGTATGGCGCTAAAAAATCCAAACTCAAGTTATTGAGTGATGAGGTCCAAAAGACCGATGATATACTCCATGGGCCATCTATTGGCTTAGTGCCTACTGGGGTTCGAATCCCCATCCTCTCATTTTTCTCACGGACATTGTTCAATCACTACCAAAATGCGTATAGATAATTTTATATATTCCAGACATACCTTTCTTCTTATGACAACCTACACAAAAAAGGTTATCCACGGTGCCGGCCTGGTATTTATTATGAGCATTTCTGCTGCTCTTGTAAGTTATCTAACCAGGATGATACTTGCAAGAAGTCTTAGCCCATCCGAATACGGGCTATTTTACGCTGTTTTTACTTTTGTGCTTTTTTTTCTTTTTTTTCGAGACCTTGGTATGGGCAATGCTCTTGCAAAATATATACCGGAATTTCAAATCAAAAAAAGATATGATGCTATTAAAACTGCCATCGCTTCTGCTATAATAATACAATTGTTAACTACGTTCATTTTATGTTTGTTTTTTTTTCTCTCTGCTGATTTTTTGTCAAAAAATTATTTCAAATCCCCCGAAGCCGCCCTTATCTTAAAGATCCTTATTTTCTATGCAATTGGAAGCATTTTTTTCAGAACGTGGAAAAGTATATTCCAGGGTTTCCAGAATATGAAAATGTATTCCCTATTTGAATTCCTAAAAAATTCAATGTTTCTTATATTTGTATTGCTATTTCTTAAGTTGAATTTAGGTTTTTATGCGCCAGCATTATCATACTCGGTTTTAACTTATTTAATAGCTTTAGGATTGTTACCTGTACTGTTAAGGACATTTCCATATTTTAAGTATAAGGTTAAAAATTTTCGGCCTATAACTAAAAAAATTTGGCTTTTTGCATTGCCGGTTTTCTTAACTTCTATTGGCGGCCGGCTTATAAGTTGTATTGACACATTAATTTTGACCTATTTTGGCACGTTAGAAGAAGTAGGTATTTATAACGTGATCCTGCCTTCCACTATGATTTTCTTATATTTTGGAAATTCAATTTCTGCGACAATTTTCCCCATGGTTTCAGAACTTTGGGCAAAGAAAGACAAAAAAAGGCTATTTGGAGGGTTAAAGCTTATGCATAGATATTCATTTGTCATTATTATTCCGGCGGCATTAACCGCTATCTCGTTCTCCCAGCTTTTTATAAAATTCTTTTTTGGCAAGGAGTATTTGGGTAATCAGATTATCATTTTTGGCAATTCATTTTTTACAGGGTCCTTATCCCTCCAGATCCTAATGATAGGTATGTTATTTTTCGTTGTTGCCGGTATTAACCATAATATTATTTCAGCTGTTGGAAAACCGGGAATAGTAACAAAAATAATATTGTTTTCTGCATTGATTAATTTTGTTGCTAATATTATTTTGATACCGCGTTTTAGCATCGTAGGTGCGGCCTTTGCAACAAGCCTAAGTTATCTTACAGCCTTGTTCATTTCCACACATAAACTTACAGGGATTATCAAAGTAGGATTTCCTGTTTCAATTTGGATGAAGTTGGTTTTTGCAGGAATCGTATTTGTTTTGGCCATAAATTACACAAAAAATCTATTTAATCTTAATCCGTGGGTTGAACTAATCGTTTCTTCTGTTTTAGCAGGCATAATATATATAATCGTAATATATCTTCTTAGAATAATCGACATAAAAGAAATAAAACATTATATTAGTCTTGCTATATAGGTTTGTTATTCAATAAATCTCCATATAAATTCAAAAATTATTATGTAATGATTTTGACCTGTTTTGATTTTTTATTTGAGTTCTCAACAGTTTTGCAGTTTACTTTTGGATAATATTCTATTGGTTTCTTTTTCAAGGCTTATAACATTTCTTTGTTTAGCAATTAACACACCCTCACCTGGTGCTAAGATATATCTTAATTATGGACGGTTTGTTGTAACGACCGGTGTTTTGCTGACCATTGTTTATATCATACGTGACGCGGATTTCTTTTGAATCCCAAAAGATTTGAATAATGTAGTATAACCACGTTTGGCATAGCCGCATATTAGTTAATTTTCACATCTTTTAATATAAACCTACCACAGAAACGGCATTGTCAACTTAAGTGAGGCAAGGCCTGCAGGGTTTATAAAACATATTTAAACAATGTCGCTCCAACACATAAAAGTTGACAATGCCCACAGAAACATAGTCCCTGATAGAACGGTAAAACTCTAACCGAAATGTTTATATAAATTATTAGAGTTCAAACTCAATTATGGATGAAAAAATAACATCTAAAACCAGTAAACCAAACATTCTTCAGACAATCTTGTTAGTCATAATTTACGGAGGAATAATCATCTCTATTGTTTTCAGTATCGCTGCCGCAAGAAATATTGGACAGGTTGGCTACGATAAATGTATAGAAAAAGCATGCCAAGTATCAAAAGAGCATTGTGAAAAATTTCGTACGCAAAACAACTGCTGTACAGGTGCTGGTGGCAATATGAATATTGCAGGTAATAATTATATCTGTGTTTTCTCTTAAATTTTGAATGCTACAATATATCCATCCACCTGATAAACAGGCACAAACAGCGGTGATAATGCTATCTCATTAATTCTGCTGTTAAGAAGTTTTGTTGCATTCTCAGTATTTGCAAGATACAAATTCTCCATTCTGGTAAGAACGAAATACTCATATTCGTGTCTTTTTAAAAAAGAATACAACTCAGTAATATTTTTTGACAAGATATCCTGCCTGTAATCAAACACTTCCTGACACCATATACAACTATACGCATCCAAACCTATCGTTATTTTATCTCTTGGAGAATACAAAAAAACTTTTGTATTGGGTGGCAAAGAATTAAACCATTTTGCATATTCATAAGGCTCTTGCTGGCCCCCCCTAAAAGAACCACTTGTAGGCCAAAGCATTGTATTCAAACTATATTTTTGCACACCAGACGTTAGAATAATTCCGATAATTACAACTAAAACAATGATTATCGCTGGCACTTTAATCTTTTTTCCAAGCTTTAGAAGAGAACTCACCCCTTCACTTGACAATAAAGATACCGGGATTGCCATAAGCATCCATACCCGGAAATTACCACGTGCTAGGTTAATATTAAACGTATTTCCGTTAACAGCCAAAAACGTATATATTAGCCATAATAAAGACACAGCTATCCAACAATTTTGCGGTTTAACAATTGCAAATTTATTCTTAACAAGCACATAAAAAACAGCAATAATGGTAATTATTGAAATAAACAACCCAATACCTACCGGATTATTTATCAGGTTTGTAGATTTGGCGATAAAAAAATCGTTTAATAGATAAGCTCTTGCACCCGTCCCTCCTGATGCAAACAGACTAGACAAGACATCTAGTATTATTGAAAATATACTCTTGGATACAGTAGTTGCCGCAACAGCTGTCTGATTAGTGGCAACAGTAGTTGTTAAAGATGCACCATAATACGATATAAAGCCCAGGAATGAATATTTAGCAACCATTGTACCCCACCATACAAACGATAATAATAACCCAGCAGTCAAAGAAAGAAAAGCAGTAATTTGAAACTTATTATAAATTATTGAAGAAGCAGCTATATAGAAAAATAGTAAAGTGCTAATTTTTAGCGGCTGTGATAAATTCTGGCTAACCCATATGCTGGCAAACATAATAGCACAAACATAAGCCCATTTTTTGTCAAGTTTTATCCTTTCACAAGAATACATCAAAGGATAAATTAACGTAATAACAAGTGAATGTGCCCAGATAAAATGGCTGAGATAACAGGGTATCATAGCTAGTACAAATGTAGCAAACAGCGCTTTATTTCTATTTCCAATAAACTGTTTAGCAAAAAAGTAAAAAAAGATTATACCAAGCGAGATTATAAAAGCATTAAAAAACTTAATAGTCCAATTCAGAGACAATGATGTTTGATGTAAAATTCCAATTAAAATATCATAAGCTGGCGGATAAGGATCAATATAAGAAAGTACTGGATCAATCTGGGTTGGCGAGTTCTCAAGTACAGGATCATATGCCACTTTTTCGGTTGCTACATATTTGACACCAATTGTATGCCCCCATGGGTCTTCATCTTCCAGATACGGGTACAAAAAGGCCCCTTTTGTATACATAAAAAGTGTGCCTGCAAAAAGCAGCAAAACAACCAAGATGTATAAATCTGATTTTTTTAATGTTAATTTAAATGATGGTGCTTTTATTTGCCTGGAAATAATATTTCTTAATAAAACATATAAAGGAAAAGTCATGCTTAAAAATAAAAAAACTCTCCAGTCTAATGGAACGTGGAAAAAATTAAGAATTATCGCAAGAATTGGAAATGTACCTAATCCAATCCCTACATTCATCAAATTTCTTTCCAAGAAATTATCAGATCTCTTAACAAATTTTGTAAGGGTATAACCTAATCCCCAAGTATATAAAAAAAATAGGATTATTGTTAAGACGCTCATAAATTTAAAGGATAACCACTCATTATTTAAATTTTACTAAGATGTATTAATCAACATCTAAACTAAACTCACTAATATTAATTTTATCTTCTTTTGGTTTGTAATAATAAAGATCAATATCCTTATAGTGTTTTTCTAGTATAAAAACATAATATTTATCCAGTAGAAGCTTGTAATAATCTTCAGTTTCCAGATTATGTGACAATACTAACCATATATCCTTATCTGACATATTACTCATTGATTTTGTAAAGTTATTCAGATATAACTTAGTATTTCGCTTAATGTCTAGTTCTTTCATTGATCTTGTTAGAAGACCAATTCTTGGCAAAGCGCCTTTATAGTAATAATTAAAAGGGCCAAGCATGTAGCTTGCATCCACAAGAATAATATCGTTATTTTTTTCGTTTGTTTCAATAAATAAGGCAGCATCGCTCCATGGTTCCTTAGTTGTTATTGCATAATATGACAAAATCGAGTAACTATTAACAATCACTACAAAAATAATTATCACTGCTCTGAATTTTTTAATTTTAAACAACCCGTGTGAAATAAATAGGTATAAGATCGGAGAAAAAATTAACGAGTACCTTAAAAAAGGCATACGAAACGGTGTCATTATCAACCCTAATAGCAGTATGTATAACGTATAAAACAGTATAATAAACACCCAATAAAATTGTGTAAAATGTTTGTTATAAAATAGCTTTACCATATCAACAATTTTAGATTTATTAACTAATATTACTAAAAATACAATTAAAAAGATTAGCAGTGAGCCAACCGCCACAATCTTTTCATACGGTGCAACCAGATTTATAATACGGTATATTGCTGCAAAAACACCGCGTTTGAACGGTGAGATAATCGGCAAGATCAATATGAATATTACAATTTGTGAAACAATCCATATTTTGATATTCTGCCTTTTTTTATTTAAGATAAAAAACATAACAAAATTAAATAAAAGAAGCACTACGCCTGTAGTATGAAAATAATGAATAATTGTAATAATTGTTATATACAGCATATAATATTTTAATTTATGTGTTTCAATTATCTTAACTAAGAGTAAATAAGACACAATTGCAAAAAATCCTAACGTCCCGTACACCCTTACCTCCTGAGAATATACTAAATGAAAAACAGACGTTGACAGCAAAAAACAGGCAAAAAGTGCAATTTTTTCTTTGAACAGTTTCTTGCCTAATATGTATAATAATATAATAGACATACTATCAAATATAACAGATAATAAACGCAATGCAAAAGTTGACGATCCAAAAATATTTTTCCAGTAATGTAAAGTAACATAATACAATGGCACATTACCTGGATCTGCTTTTGTAAGTGATGAATATTTTAAAGACGCATACTCATCCAGCCAGAGGTCTTCTTCTGCCAGATCATATATTCGTAGGCCTAACCCTAAAATCATTACCAACAGCAGTATAACTGCCCCTTTCTTCCTAAAGAGATTGTTCATGATAGTGATTTACAATTTTTAGTTCTTTTTAAACATTTTGCTATAACTATGTTATTTTCTAAGTTGAACGCTTTGAAAAAGCCCCCCCAATTTCTTAACAATCTAACCTTCCTTTCTCGTCGAAAACGAAAGATATAAATAGTAGTTTATCGTCAATAAATGTATAATTTATAAGAAGTGATTCTGGATGGTTTTTAGAAAAATAGATGAACATCAAGCTCAGCTTTTGAGCTCCAATAAAATATATGAAACTCTTATTAAAGACGATGATGTCTTTGAAAAGATTTTGAAAGTGTTTGACTTTAATTTTATTTATGATGAGGTTGAGCATTTATATTGTAAAGATAATGGAAG
>JBDRFR010000033.1:0-47671 GCA_043818675.1 Nanobdellota archaeon | reverse complement strand
GCCTTGTGAAAAACAACGATCAGGTGGAAAATCCGCTCGCTGAGCTCGCTTTCCCATTTTCCACAAAAAACTGTCGTAGTTTGAACAAATTGGAAAGCACAAACTATAAAAACAACCACGAGGTTTAACATAGATGAAAATACTCGCACCCACAAACTCGCCCGACGAAGTGAGAACCATAATCCAGAGTGGAGCAGACGAACTGTATTGTGGTGTACTCTCTAAAGAATGGAAAAGAAAATATACCAACGTAGCTTCAATTAACCGAAGAGAATTTGCTCTGTCTAACATGAAAAGTTATGATGAACTAGAAAGGTCGGTCAAAATTGCCCATTCTTTTGATGTTCCGGTCCTTTTCACTATGAATGGGTTATACACAGAAGAACAACATGATTTTGTGATTAAAGAGATTAAAAAAGCTATCGACGCGGGAATAGATTCTCTGATCATAGCTGATCTAGCCTTATTGTTAAAACTTAAAGAATTAGAAATAAAAACAAAAATTCAGATTAGCACCGGTGCCACTGTTTTCAATTCAAAAACAATAAATTTCTATAAAAAATTGGGTATTACCAGATTTACTCTACCCAGACAAATGACTATTGAAGAAATGAAGAAGATAATAAAAAATAATATTAAAATTGATGTTTTTATAATGAATGCAAGATGCATTAATGAGGATGGGTTTTGTACATTTCAACACGGAATCAACGAAATCATTCACCCATTTTTAGGTCCATTATTAAAAAAAAAGAAATATGATTTTTTTGTATCCTCAATAATTAGAAGACTTCCAAATAAATTATATGACGTTTTGGTGCAAAGAGATATTTTGAGTAGTCTTTCTGCATGCTATTTATACTATAACGTATCCTCATTGAAATCTTCAGAGAAAGGATTCGAAAAGATTATTGCCTCGAATTTTGGGTTGAAACATTTTCCTAATCAATGCGGCGCTTGTTCATTATATGACTTTCATAAAATGAATGTTAATGCAGTTAAGATAGTGGGCAGGCAAAATCCGACTAGTAAAAAAATTAAAGATGTAAAATTTTTAGTTACATTAAGGAATTATCTGGATAGCAATCCAAATGAGAGAGAGTTTAAAAAGAGATGTAAAAAAGAGTTTATTAAATTTTTTGGAATCAAGTGTGATCAATTTCAATGCTATTATAATACAGTATAGATATTTAATATGAGAACAAGAAACACAGTAAAAGCAATCAAAGGGATTTTTGATTATAAACTATTTAATAGAAGAACACCAATAGCAGTATCTTGGCTTATAACAAATAGGTGTAATTTTAAATGTAGTTATTGTAATATCTGGAAGTATAATCAAAAAGAAGTTACAGAAAAACAGGCGCTATCATTAATTGACCAACTAAGTGAAATGAATACGCAAAGACTAACCATCGCCGGAGGAGAGCCCCTTCTAAGAGACGATATCGGAAGAATTATAAAATATTCAAAAGATAGAAATATTTCAACTGGTGTTTGCACAAATGGATTTTTAATCGAAAAAAAAATAGATTGTCTAAAATATGCTGATATGATCCATGTAAGCTATGATGGTCCAAAATGCATACATGATAAACAAATCCAAGAAAAAACATATAAGCAGGTTATTAATGGAATAAGAATTGCAAAAGAAGAAGGAATAAAAATTTGGCTAACCTGCGTAATTACAAAATATAATATAAATAAATTAAACAAAATAATGTCTCAAATAAAAAGACTAAATGTTCACATATACTTTCGTAATGTAATGACAAGACCTTACTCCGGCAATAACGAGAACATAAAACCATCACTTGCTGGCTATAAAGATGGAATAGAATTTCTCCTACAAGAAAAGAAGAGGTGCAACCTTATTGTTAACTCTTCCTTCAATCTAAAGCAGATGCTTAAGTGGCCTATTAGTGAAAAATTAAAATGTTACTGCAAACATCTTAGGAGTTTAATTGATTGTGATGGAAAAGTTTATCCTTGTGATACTCTTATACGAAATAAACAAGCTCTAAATTACACTAAAGTAGGTTTTAAAAAAGCATTTGATAATATTGCTGATATCAAATGTCCTGAAGATATGTGTGCATGTAATTCATGGGACTATCCAAATATGGAATTTAATAATATTTGCAGTTTAAATATGAACAGTATTTTTAATATGTTCAGTTTAATGAATAGGCAAATCTTTATATTTAAAAGTAAACCAGGTAAAAATGAAAATTGCATCCGGATTAACAAAATTAAGTGAAGTTAGCAAATTAATAGAATGTGGCGCAGACGAATTATACTGTGGAATGATATTAGATAAATGGAGTAAAAATTATACAAATATTGCATGTACAAATAAAAGAGAAAGCCTTTCTCATAATTTTTCCAATATTCAACAGTTCAAGGAGGCTATTGAACTTGCCCATTCGTTTAATGTTCCTGTATCCTTAACTCTTAATAGCCCGTTCTATTCACCAAAGCAATATATCTTGCTTATGAAAGATATTGAAAAAGCAATAAAGGCAGGTATTGACTCTTTTATAGTATCAGACATTGCCCTTATTAATTATCTTAAGGAAAAAGGTGTTAATACTGCTTTATCAGCTAGCTCTCTTGGAACCACTTTTAATAGTGAAACTGCAAAGTTATATGCGGATTTTGGAATTAAACGAATAATTTTACCAAGACATTTGACAATTGAGGAAATTAAGTCTATAGTAGATAAAAATCCTTCTATTGAATTTGAATGTTTTATCTTAAACTGCAAATGTAGCCACACTGAAGGTTATTGTACCTTTCAACACGGATTTAATGAAGTTTTAAATCCAATTAGGGCATATATCTCATCAATAATTAAAAATCAAGTTAGCCTTGTAAACAAAGCTGGGAGACTTTTCAGTCCAGGATTACTAAAATATCTCCGTTCACCTTTAATATTTGGGCATTTGGAGGGCTGTTGGCTTGCTTATAATATCAGGCCATTTTATAAAAACCTAAAACCTATCAAATCTGTAGAACTGAAGAAAAACCTTGAAAAAAGGATAGAATCTGTCTTTAAGAAATTAACTCAACCTGCTTGCGGTGCATGTGCTATATATGATCTTGACAAAATCGGTATTACTACGCTTAAAATCGTGGGTAGGGAATATACAACTAAAAAGAAGACGGAAGATTTAACATTCATTAAATCCTGTTTAAACCTATTGAATAACAAAAGAATCACTAGAGAATTATTTGCGTCTAGAACTAAAAATTTATTTTTCAATCTTTATAAATCTGAATGTGTAACCTTAAGATGTTACTATCCTGAACTTTATGAGAACACGAAACAATGGAAAAAGTAATCTTTATAACTCAAAAAGAACTATTAAAATATTGGTCGAAAAAATATAATAGGATCTATTTTGGAATTGAATTCTGTCAAAATCTTATTCCAAAATTAAAGGAAGTTCAGGAGGTTTTTGAATTTACCCAAAAACACGGTATTGGTTTTTCATATGTTACACCTTTTGTAACAGAAAAAGGATTAAAAAAATTAGAGGAGCATTTTCAATATTTAAAAAGAAAGAAAAAAAACATTGAAATTGTAATAAATGATTTAGGGATTTTAAGATTACTTTCTAAGAAATTTAAAGGTATTTTCACATTAATACTTGGGAGACTACTAATTAAACATAAAAGGGACCCCACAATTTTCAAATTTTTAGATAAAATTCCAATAAAGGCGGCTGAGCATTTTAAGCAGTCTAATGTGAATGTACCTGCTTTTCAAGAGTTCCTCATAAAAAAAGATATCCGGAGAGTTGAAATGGATAATTTATTGCAGGGTATTGGTGATGATTTATCACATTCAAAAATAAAAGCCTCCTTATACTATCCATACGCCTATCTTACAACCACACGGTTATGTTTAGTTAATTCTTGCGATATAAATAAATACTCAGACAGAATTGGGATATTTCCTTGTAAAAGAGAATGCCAGAGATATTCTTTTACGCTAACCCATAAATCAATTCCTGTAGATCTATTTTTAGAAGGAAATACATTGTTTTTTAAAAATCAGAAATTACCAAAATATTTGGATGAAAAGGGCATAAACAGGATTATTTACCAGCCCAAGATTCCACTTTAAATTTTTCTCTTCCAAGGTTACTTTCAAATAAACTTGGCAAGATTTGTCCTTCAGGAGTTATCTCACCGCCAATGCAAAACCTAGCTGCATCTTCGTCATAATTATATCCGTTACAAATACATCCAAAACCCAATATCAACAGGTTGTCAGGTAAAGTCGATGAAGTAAAAGATTTCCGGGTTATTTTTCTGGCTAAATACATAGACAAAGATAAACTTATAAGTTTTAAAGATTTGGAGGTTATTATTTTTGGTAATGTTCTTAAAACAAAATCTAGTTTGGAATAAATATTTTTTTTGGATTCATAATATTTTTTTGTATCAATTTTATTAAAATCAATAATATCATTTACAGGTTCATAATCATTTTTATTCCTATTAATTAATAAATACTGGTTATAAAAGCATCTTTTTGTGGAAATTAAATCGTAGAAAATATAGAGTAATTTTTGAAATTCCAATACTTTATTGGTGGATATTGCACCGTTAGTTTGTTTTTCTAAAATATCTATCAGTTCTTCACCTAAAATTTCGTCATCTTTCTTAAAACCCTTTCTACCTATATGGCTATATGATCTAAAAAGAACAGCTTTGATAAATTTGTTTTTTACTGCGTAATCTAACACTTCCCCAATCCTATCCTCGTTAATTCCTTTAACAAAAGTAGTTTCAAGAACAACGGGTAAATTTAATTTACTTAAATTATTTAATGCTTTAAGTTTAGTTTTTATTAGGTTTTTGCCCCTAAGTTTTTTATAATTATCATCACTAAAACCATCAAACTGCAAATGTACAATCTCCAGTCCGGAATTTTTCAATTTTTTCAGATAATTAAAATCTGCTATTTTTATGCCATTAGTATATAGGGCAGGAATATTCTTACTTTCTTTGATTATTCTGATTATCTTATCCAGATCCTTTCTCAATGTTGGTTCACCCCCCCACAACCCTATCTTTGTATTTTTCCAATTTTTCATTAAATCTTTGATGTGTTTCAAAGAAATATTTTTTTGATTATTCTGGTTGGCTTTTGTCAGGCAGAAAGTACAATCAAGATTACATCGTAGTGTTACATAAAGATTAAAATAGTTTCTTTTATAGTTCTTAGAATATTCTTTATTTGAACTGAAATATAATTTAGTCAATTCTCTGTAGTAAAGGGCTTTCTTTGACAAAAGAATTTTAAATTTACCATGATCTTTACACTCCTTAAACATATAAATTTTATTATTTTCCTGAACAATGTCTGCTTCTATTTTTTTAATACAGGTCGGGCAGACAGAATGAGTTTTTCTTATTAATTGCATGTATGTCCGGAATATATGATAGTTTATAAATTTTTTTAACGGGTTAAATACATAATCAACTTAAAAAATACAAATTCAGTTTATATAGCATACAGCAAAAATCTAAAAGAGTATTTTAATTCTTTAAGCACGCTTCTACACACCAGTAAAATTATGTAGTCCATTTATCTTTCACAATTCAGTAAACTTGGATTTATCTGACAAGTGTTTAATTTACGTTTCATATCGGTTTTGTTTATACTGCCTTATTTAAAATAAAGTTATATGTTGGCATAAAGCTAATTTGAGAATTTGCATTTAAACCTCTTCATATCTGTCCTTTTGCATAATTCTCTTTGCATACATTAGATATTGGGTATCTTCTTTGTCTTTTTTATTCATTGTTTGTGCTCCGCCGCCCTCATATTTTAGCTGATAGGGATGGGTCCTTAGCATTATTAGTATTTATCGAGAGGATTTGTATGGCACCAGAATTCGGTAATATTTATATAGTTTTTAAAGATTCATGCCTTTTGATGAAAACATTAAAAAAGCATCTGGACAAAATACAAATATCGGATTTATTAAGAGGCATTTATATTAAATACAATAGGACAAAAAGAGTTATGTATCACGATTTTAGATATATCCATTATAAAATTAGAAATAAGTTGACTCATGAATTGAATCACGTACTAAATTTAGCCACCGAATATGAATTATGGAACTATGTAAATAAATTTGAAAGAGAATTCGCAAATTTATGTGGTACCAGGTATGCAACTAGCACAAGTTCTGGAACAGCTGCTTTACAATTTAGTTTATTGGCATTTGGTGCAGGGAAAGGCCATGAGGTTATTACAGTGGGAAATTCATATATCGCTACTGCTCTCTCCATTTCAAATACAGGAGCAAAACCTGTCTTTATCGATATAAATCCCTATAACTATAATATTGATGTGAATAAAATTGAAGAAAAAATCACAGATAAAACAAAAGCCATAATTCCTGTGCATTTGTATGGCCAAAGCGCCGATCTTGATTCTATCAAGAAAGTTGCTAAGAAGCATAATTTGAAGGTAGTAGAAGACGCATGTCAGGCATGTGGTGGAAGATACAAAAACAAACAAGTAGGTTCGTTTGGTGATACGGGCTGTTTTAGTTTTTATACTTCCAAAAATCTGAGCGGATTAGGTAACGGGGGGATGATTGTAAGCAACGATAGAAAAATAGTAGAAAAAATTAAACAATTAAAAAACCCAGAGTCTGATGATGAGTCTTTAATAAAAAGCAAAAGAACCCCTGCTTATCTGGATGCTATTCAAGCAGCATTTCTTAAAGCAAAATTACCCTTTCTTGAAAAAAGCCTAAAACTAAAACGCACTAATGCTATGTTGTATAACGAATTTTTAAAAGATGAGAGTATTGTTTTACCTAATGAAGAGAATTTTGCAGATCATAGTTACTACAGTTATGTTATTCGAACTAAAAAAAGAGACCAACTCCAAAAATATTTATCTAGGAAAGGGGTAGAAACCCAAATAGAGTATAAAACACCAATTCATTTAACTAGGACGTTCAGTTATCTAGGATATAAATTGGGTGATCTTCCAAATACTGAAAAAATTAGCAAAGAAATCTTGTCATTACCAATTGGCATCCATATATCGACTGAAGATATAGCTTACATTTGCAAAAATATTAAGAGTTTTATTAGAAAACATGTCTGACATTTTATTATTAAACTTAAACTGGATAAATGAACAATTGAATGATAAAATTAACAATTTATCACCCTTAAATCCATTAGAATTAATATACATTTCTTGCAGATTGGACCAACAGGGCATAAAAAATGATTTAATTGATTTATGGGCTTTGAATAAAAGCATTGGAGAGATAAAAACTAGAATTTGTGGCGCAAAAATTATCCTTCTGACAACTGCTCAATCTTATCAATATTGGAGAGAGAGCATAAGCATAGATTTTCAAAAAAAAAATATAAAACATATTAGAAGGTATAACAAAACAGCAAAAATGATACTGATAGGTCCTCAGGTAACAGTCCAGCCAGAGATATTTTTTGAGGAGAATATTGATTTCATTGTTAGAGGTGAACCAGACCTAGTTGCTCCTAGGCTGGTCTACAACATAATAAATAATAAAGAAACTTATCTTCCAGGGGTATGTATTAAAAAAGAGGGAGTTTGGAAGCATGATAATTCTTTTGCCTCAGTTAATAATTTATCAGAACTCCCTTTGCTTAGGTATGATAAACTTAAAGTTGAGAAGTATAATTATCCAGATAAACCACCAAGATATAATCCCAAAAATGTAGCAATCTATGAGGCAAGCAGGGGTTGTCCAAATGATTGCATATTCTGTTTTAGAGTTAATTTTAGAGATAAATTCCGCAAGAAATCTGTTAGACAAATAAGAAAAGAATTAAAAATATTGAAAAAATGTAATATTGATTATATCTACTTAATTGACGAAAATTTTGGTGCGGACCAAAGATGGAGTAAATTAGTATGTAATGAATTTAAAAAACAAAATATTAAGTGGCAATGTCAAACCAGGCCTGAGTTACTTAATAAAGAATTCATTAAGTTTATATCTGATTCTGGATGTTTAATCGTTAACATTGGACTTGAATCTACCGATGAAAAGATATTGAGATTTTTAAATAAAAGCAATATTAGCTTAAGCAAATTCAAAGAAAGTATAGTATATATGATAAAGCAAAATATTCAGCCAACAATACTTTTTATTATCGGTTCACCTTATGAAACAAAAAACACTATTAAAAAAAGTTTAGATTATATTTTATCTTTCCCGTTAGATAAGATATTTGTTTATGCAAAATTGATGAAACCATATCCTTTCACAAAGATGTGGGAGCTGGGTTTAAAAGAAAATAAGAATCTTGTTGGATTCGAAAGTGTAGAGGAGAATGCCGGGATAATAATGAATAGTTTCAAAAATACCACTGTAATCAGAAAAGAGTGTGTCAAATTTAACAATAAAGTATGGTATGAACAGATAAAACTAAGATTAAAAAGCAACAATAAAAATGACACAATGGATTATCTCAAAACAATTAGGTATAAAACTCTAATACATTTTCCTTGGTTGGATAAGCCTATTGCAGTTGGGATTTACACTTCCAAGAAATTATGGAAAAAGATATTAAGATATAAATTGTTTTAGGCGGGATTATAATGTATGGGCAAAAATTTATTTTAGGTATTGGAGACGATTGTTTTGATCAGAATATTGCAATTATTGATACTAATGGCGAAATTAAATGCGCAATAGCAGAAGAAAGATTCTCACGAATTAAGAAACATAATTACATGCTTGATAGGTTTCCTCATGAAATGTTTGAATTTGCCTTAAAATATGGTGGTGGTATTGATTTTGTGACTAGAGCAGGTATAAAAGACTTTAAAAAGAAGTTAAATAGAAAATTCTTTTTTACTGGCGAAGGCTTCATATATATTCTTAAAACTCAAAAAAAATATACCTTTAATAATTTATTTAAAAAAAGATGCGATTATGCAAATTATCTTCAGAAGAATGGATTACAAATAGATAAATATATTGAGCACCATAACTGTCATTTGGCAAGCGCTTATTTTACAAGTGGTTTTAAGAATTCCATTGTTTTTACCTTAGATGCTACTGGAGATTATAATTCTGGAAGTTTAAGCTGCTGTAAAGGGTCAGAAATTGAAACTGTAAAGAGATTTTATTATAGGGATGTTCCCATTGGCTACAATTACTTAACAATAACAGCATTATTGGGTTTTAGACCAAATATGGATGAAGGAAAGATAATGTCTTTGGCATCGTATGGGAAGTATAATCAAAGATGCATTGATATTATTGAAAAGATATTTAATAAATTTAAAAATAAGGATTTTAACTTTTTAAAAAAGATATATAATACCATTTTTTTAAATCAATTAGTCTTAACAGAAGGAAAAAAAGGTTGGAATAGACTAATTAAATTAAGGAAAACAATCTTTAAGGGATTTTCTAAGGAGAATATTGCCTTTGCTGTTCAATATATAACTGAAAGAGAAGTGATAAAGATCCTTGAATATTATCAAGGTAATTCTCAGAATAAGAACATAGTGCTTGCTGGTGGAGTGTTTTCAAATGTAACTCTTAACAAGAAAATTAAAGAACTTGGATTTAAGAATATTTTTATCCATCCTGCTATGGGTGATGATGGAATAGGCTTGGGTTCAGCATTATTTTATTTGAATGAAATAAAAGGTTTAAAGCCATTTAAATTAAAGAATGTTTATCTTGGTCCAGAATATAGCAGCAAAGAGGTCAGATTACAGCTAGATAAATACAAATTAAATTTTGAGCAGATTAAAGATATTGAGTTACAGACTGCAGAATTGCTTGCAAAAGGAAAGACTATTGCAAGATTTAATGGAAGAATGGAATATGGGCCAAGGGCATTGGGCAATAGATCTATCCTCTGTCAGGCAACGGATTATTCAGTTATCGGTTCATTAAATAAAAAATTAAATAGGGAAAATTATATGCCTTTTGCACCTACAACTTTAGTTAAATATGCTGCTAAATGTTATAAAAGTATTAACGGCGCAGAGTATACTGCAAAATTTATGACAATATCATTTGAATGTAAGGACTGGATGAAACAAAATTGTCCTGGTGCAGTCCATGTTGATGGAACAGCCAGACCACAAATGTTGGATAAAAAAGATAATCCTGGTTTCTACAAAACACTTGATGAGTATAAGAAAATAACTGGTATACCCTCAATTATAAACACCAGTTTCAATATTCATGGAGAGCCGATAGTTTGTACACCAGAAGATGCCATTAAATCATTTAGATTTGCGAAATTAGATTATCTTGTAATTGGTGATTATATGGTCAAAAATAATTCTTTTTAAAGCAAAGTCAATTAAATCTTTCATAGAAAACACCACATTGGTTTTAGGATTTTATCAACGACGAAGGGACAGTTATATCATTAGTTGTCAACGAGAAATACTATTCACTCCCTTTGATTATCCCTGGGGGTTTCAGAAAACCCTGGATTAGAATAAATTTAAATATGCCCCTGAATTTACAGGTCCAACATGAATAAATTTTATATTACCTTTACTAGTTGTGATAAAGTGCGCCTAGACTGCGAAAAAATCAAGAATTACCTCACGGCAAACAAATTAGAATTAGCAAGTTCTCCAAAAAATGCTGATTACTTATTTATATCTACTTGCGGACTCACAAAAACACACGAGGATCTGTCAATCAATAAAATATTACAATTTGAAAAATTTAATGGCAAGGTAATTGTATGTGGTTGTCTACCTTCAATGAATCTTAAAAGAATCAGAAAAATATTTAATGGGAAATGTATCACTACCAAGGATATTGATAAGATAGATGAACTTTTTCCTGATTTTAAGGTTAAATTTAATGACATATCAAGTGTTAACAAAATTTTTGTAGAAACAAATAGGCAAAAAATTAAACAAAAACTCCAGAAATTAAATCTTTTTTATCTTCTCAAATTTTTAAACAAGTGTTCACCATTTGATAAAATTAACAGAAAAATTAATATGTTATTACCTTTTATTATAGATTTCAATAATAATTTTTTTGCTTTACGCATTTCATCGGGTTGTCTAGGGAACTGCACTTATTGTAATATCAAAAAAGCCATAGGAAAACTTAGAAGCAAACCCACACATTTAATCTTAGAAGAAGTAAGAAGGGGGTTATTAGATAAACAATACATACTTAGTATTATTTCTAGTGATACTGGATCTTATGGGTTAGATATTGGGTCAAACTTACCCAGACTTCTAAATGCCATTTTGTCTGAAGATAAACGAATCGTTATTGATTTCTTACCATCGCTGCATCCCATGTGGATCTGTCATTACAAGTCCGAGCTCATTAGATTAGTTAAAACTAAGCGAATAAGAAGTTTTTTAACTCCATTTCAATCTGGGAGCGAAAGAATTTTAAAATTAATGAATAGATACACCGACTTAAATGAATTTAAAAGTACTTTAAACGAAATGAAGAACATATATCCTAGTTTAAGGTTAAGGACACAGGTAATCGTCGGTTTTCCAACAGAAACAGAAAAAGATTTTCAAGATACAATCAATTTTATTAAAGAATGCAATTTTGATGAAGTTGATGTTCTCCCTTATCATGAAACTGCGGTTACAGATTCTGCAAAAATTAAACCTAAAGTATCAGCTGATGTTATTTCAAATCGTCTTGAAAGTATAAGGCTGCCTAATAACGTTATTGTGCATATATGTCAACCATAAAACAAAAGATAAAAAAGGAAGGTCATTTATTATATAAAAAGAAGTGCGCAAGATGGTCATAATAAATCAATTGTGGCTGTTACAAAAAAGATATTGATTTACTATGAAACTTTCTGTGATAATTCCAACAAGAAATAGAGCAAAGATGCTCAAAAACTGCCTGAATTCTTTAGTCAGACAAACAAAAAAATCAGATGAAGTCCTTATTATTGATAATAATTCAAATGATAATACAAAAGATATTGTTCTAAGTTTTAAGAAAAAATTGCCCATCAAATACCTTTTTGAGCCCAGAATAGGTATCCCAATTGCAAGAAATACTGGTATTAAAAATGCGCATTACGATATAATTGCTTTTATTGATGATGATTGTAGCGCGGATAAAAACTGGATTAAAAATATGTTTTGTATTTATATAAAAAAACCAGAAATTTTAGTAGTCCAGGGAAAAACTTACAGTAAATCAAAAAAAGATTTTTATAGTAAATCTATTGAATACCTCATGGATAGTCCTAATCACCAATCAATCGACACAAAAAATTTGTCTTTTAGAAAAGATATATTAAATAATCACAAATCCATTTTTGACGAAAATTTTCCTGTATGTGAAGACATGGACCTATATCTAAATATTAAAAAAAGAGGAATAAAAGTATTAAAAACGCAGCAGATTATCGCATATCATCACCGTAAGCTTGATTTTGTCTCGTTTTCAAAACAACAATTTATTTCAGGTAAATACGCCTATTTGTTAAAACAGAAACATAAAAACAATGCAAAAGACTTACCTAAAGACTTACAAAATATTTATTTTTTGTTGGGTTCATTATGTATCATGCCTTTCATCCACACATTTAGAAACATTAAAACAAATGGATTCAAGTATGCAATTAAACTTTTTCCAATTATAATTTTTCAAAAAATCATTAGGTACAGTGGTTTTTTTGCAATGAGATTTATTAAAAAGAGAGATTGCTAAAAACATGATTAGAAAAAAATTACTAAAAAAAATATATAATTGCTACAATACTCCTCTGATTTTATTTCTAATACTATTTCTTGGCTTTTCTTTAAGATTCTACAATCTTTCTGAAGAATCGCTATGGGGAGATGAACTAGCTACAGTCAAACTATCTGCACAACCACTCTCTTACCTTCTAAATCCCAAAATTAATTTGCCAGTCGATACATACCATCTAATCTTACATTATTGCATGAGAATATTCGGGCAAAGCGAATTTTCCGTCAGGTTTCCTGCCATGATTTTTGGTGTATTTTCAATTTTTGTGATTTATTTGATTGGAAAAAGGGTATTCAATAGAGAAATAGGGATATTTAGCTCTTTAATACTTGCCATCTCACCATTCCATATACATTATTCCCAAGAAGCAAGAGCTTACAGTTTGCTTATGTTATTGAGCTTAACTTCTACTTACTATTTTATGAAACTCATAAAATCCAATGATCATAAGTACATTATAGTTTATACAATTTCTACATTGATTGGCATTTACACTCATTATTTTATTTTTTTTCTTTTGCTATTTCAAAATATTTATTTGATTATTTATAATCTCAAAAAGAAAAAACTTGTTAAGAGGTGGCTTATTTCACAATTTATAATTAGCTTAATATTTCTATTATACCATCCATATTTCTTAAAACATATTGCCTGGGCAACAAATGGTGGGTTTGCATATCTTATCCCTTATTTTTCTCTAGTTTCGATTATAAAAGCTCTTTATGTATTTGTATCGGATTATGCTTTCATTAATTCATACTATTGTGTTCCCTGTTTTTATGTTAACCCCCTCATAATTTTTTTAATATCTGTTTTTTTCTTATTCATAATCCTGATTGGTATTCAGAGTCTATTTTCAAATAAATGGAATATAAGGGAATTAATTCAGAAAAATGATAAACTATTATTCTTACTTCTATACTTAACTGTGCCCATAATTGGCCTTTATGCTATCTCATTAATTACCCCCCTATATCAAGTCAAATATATTATTTATTCATCTACCCCATTATATATTCTAGCAAGTTTGGGCATATCAAAATTTAAAAATATAATGAAACTAGGTATAACTACTATAATGCTCTTTTTGTTTTCTTCAGTACTATTTGGTTATTACATTGATGTTACAAAAGAACAGTGGAGAGAAACAAGTAAATTTATAGATATTCATTCAAAAGAGAGGGATTTGGTCTTATCACCTTATTTTACTTTTGTTTTTGATTATTACCATGTTGAAATAGATAAAAAAAGAGTAGTTCCTGATGGTTACATTTATCCCAAAGACGAAAATGAAATATATGGAAAACCTTTGAAATCTAGTTATATTAATCAATCAATATCTAATTACAATAGAATTTGGCTGGTATTACCCCCCACATGGAAATTGGAGGATTATGATGCTATTACAAAAGAATTTAAAACATTAATTTTAGAAAAAAGATTTAAAGGAGTAGAGATTTATTTGTTTGAAGTATGATGAATCATTAATTTTAAATGTGTTTGATTAGTTTAAAAAATTTAATTTTAGTAGTTGGTTGTAAACTAAATGAAGTTAACATCATTTTTTAGGTACTATGAGAATTGCATTAATTTTCCCCCCATACCCTAATGTCCGAAATTATTTCATGCCATTAGGAATAGCGTATTTGGCTTCAGTACTTGAAAAGGGGGGGCATACCGTTAAGATATTTGACTTTGCTTTAATAACACATTTTAATATTAAGAAACATTTAAGACACGTTTTTAATTTTAAGCCTAATTTAATTGGCTTTAGTGTACAAACATTTACGTACAAAACCGCCATAAAAATATCACATTACATAAAGAAAAAAAAACCTGAATTGCCCATTGTTTTTGGTGGTCCACATCCTACTTATTACCCTGAAAAAGTCATAAAAGAAGCAAGAATAGAATATGTAATCTATGGGGAAGGTGAGTACAGTTTTAGAGAACTGGCGGATGTTTTAGAAAATAAAGGAAAGTTTTCCAAAATTAAAGGACTGGTTTATAAAGAAAACGGGAAAATCATAAAAAATTCAAAACGGCCGTTAATAAACAATCTTGATGAATTGCCTTTTCCCGCTAGACACCTATTCCAAACTAAAAAATATTTTGACGGCAAAAAAAAAGCAATGATTATAACTAGTCGAGGTTGCCCTTATAACTGCATATATTGTTGTAAAGGGATATTTGGAAATAGATTCAGACAAAGGAGTCCAAAGGATGTTATTGCAGAAATAAAGTCAGTAAAAAATAGATACAAAATAGATAAGTTCTTTTTTATCGATGAGCTATTTACTTTTGATAAGAATTTTATAACAAAACTATGCAATGAAATTATCAGAATTCACCTCAATATTAAATGGGAAGCGCTAAGTCGCGTAGATACCGTAGATTTGTCATTACTTGAAAAAATGAAGGAAGCCGGCTGTAATAAAATTCACTACGGGATTGAGTCAGGAGACCCTGCTGTTCTAAAGAAAATTAACAAAAATATTAATCTTGGGCAAATAAAAAATGCAATAAAATTGACAAAGCAAGTGGGAATAAAAACAGATGCGTATTTCATCTTAGGATTACCCGGGGATAATATAGATTCTATGGGAAAGACTATAGATTTAGCTTATCATTTATCTTTAGATAATCGTAATTTTTCCTTAGCTACAGCATTGCCCGGAAATTATTTATGGGAAAAATTGCAGAAAAATGATTCCGTAATTGAAAAGAATTTCAATTTCCGTTATGAACTAGAAGATATTTTCTTATTTAATGGTGAACCCGTCTATAACTTTTCAAATCTTAGTAACAAAGACTTTAAGAATAAGATCAACATATATTGGAGTTATATCCTTAAAAAAGAGTTAAAAATAAGATGGAATCATGTATGGGTGTTAATCTATGTTATATATAGATTAAATTTTTTGAATGTTTTCATCAAACGGGTTTATAATAAATTCAAATTTCAAATAAATTTTTAAAATGAGCCATATAATCCAAAATTTCCGTTTCAATATTTTCTCAAATTAAGGCAATTTAATGATCTAAACAAACTTAGTGACCTTCTAATAATTTCAGAATCCATATATGCACTTTGATCATTTAGAAATAAGGATTTCAGATATATCTTTTTGAGCAGTCTTTTTCTTTTTTTATTCAACCACGGAAGATTATTCAGCTTATTTTTCAAGCTCACATCAAATTTAATCCAGTCTTCCAGCTTTTCAGGACGTTTTAAACCTTTTAAGATTGCATTTTCAAAAATTTCTGTTTTGGGCAGTAACTGCAAAGGATTAACAGGCCCGGCGATTGAATTTTTATTTTCCTTTATTAATTTTAACATTAAACTAACTGTCATTTTTAAGTCAGTCATACTCTCATTAGGAAATCCGCTCATAAAATTATAATTTAAGGTAATATCATATTTTTTTAGTTTTCTATTAAAATACACAGCTTGATTTACTGTAATGTTCTTCTTTATATTCCTTAATACCTTATTAGAGCCAGACTCAACGCCTAAGCCCATATAGGAACAAGATTCTTCCAATAGTGGTAAATCATTATTCCGAATATAATCTGACAACTGATATATTTCTGTACCTGGAATCCACAGTTTAAACCCTCTGTTCTTAATTTCCATTAATATCTTCTTTGATCTTTTATAATCGGCAAAGAAATTGGAATCGACCAGTTCGATATTAGTTATCCCACAAAAATGATCCTGAATGTAATTTATTTCTTTAATTACATTTCCAAAACTCTTGGATCTCCAACAGATTTGGCCCAGATAATTACTACTGCAAAAAATACAGTTATTTGGACAACCCCTTGAAGTTTCCAATAAAAATCTTTTTTCTTCTTTTTTCCCTCTTAGATAATCCTTAACATTTATCAGGCCATAAGGCAAGGGTAAGATTTGGTCCATATTTATTAGCTTTCTTTTTGGTCCTTTTCTAATTTGATTTTTCTTTTTGAACCATATTCCTTCAACCTTCTTTAAATTTTTATTTTTACTCAAGGCATCAACTAGTTTGCAAAATGCTATTTCGCCTTCGCCCTCAATAACAAAATCAATGAACCTATTTCTTATAGTAGAATAAGATTCGAGTGTAGGATGCACACCTCCCCAGACTATCGGGACATTAGAATTTTCTTTAATATATCTTGAAGTTTCCAAAGCATAGCTAATCTGTTTTCCGGTAATCGAAGTTATTCCGACACAAAGAGGGTTTTCATTCAATTTCTTAAGCAAATGTTTCTTCCAATTTCTATCCACCCGTTGGTCAATTAGTTTAACATCATATTTCCCATAAATACTCGAGGCGATCTGCAATAAACCCAGGGGCATATATGGCCTCTTTTGTATTCTTTCTAGAAATTCTCCTTTTGGTTGTATTAGGACCACATCACACATGGCAAATAAAAAAAAAACAATATATTTAAACCTTAGCATTATAATCTAATTAGGAGGATAATTAAAACATGACTTGTTTTTTATAAGCTTGCATTTATTAAATTTAGAACATTAACTATTCATTGAAAAACATATAAGATGAAGGTATGCTTAATCAATCCACCAATTACGCTCAGGGACAGATATGGTTCCATAACTCATGAAGGGGGTGGCAGGCAAGCTCCACTAGGGATATGTTATATTGCCGCCGTCCTAATAAGGAACAAAATACCAGTTTCTATCATAGATGCAGAAGCAGAAAATATTAGTATTAATGACGTAATAAAAAGACTTAAGAAATTTAAATGTGATTTTATTGGAATTACCTCTACAACCGTTGCATTCTACAAAGCAGTAGAACTTGCAAAAAAAATAAAAAAATTCAATAAGGAAATATTCATTGCAATTGGTGGTCCACATGTATCGACTATTCCGAAAATGACAATGAAGCATACTTGTTTTGATGTAGGGATAGTTGGAGAAGGAGAATGCACTATCCTAGAACTTATAACATCACTTATAAACAAGGAAAATTTTGAAAACATTGACGGACTAGTATTCCAAAAAAAAGGAAAGATCATAAGGACAAATCAAAGAAAACCTATTGAAAATCTGGATGATCTCCCGTATCCTGCAAGAGAATTGCTTCCAGATAAAAATTTGTACAATCCCCCACCTATGAACTATCAAAAAAAACCAGTACTAAGTATTGTAACAAGCAGAGGTTGTCCTAATAAATGTACTTTCTGCAATCATGCAGTATTTGGTTATAAATACAGAATACATAGTTCTCGGAGAATTGTCCAAGAGATAAAAATGTTAATAAAAGAGTATAACGCCAAAGAAATATCTATAGTAGATGATAATTTCACTGTTGATAACACAAGAGTATTTGAATTATGCAGTCTAATAAAACAGGATCATATAAACATTCCTTGGACCGCGAGGGTAAGTGAAAATACTGTAACAAAAAAATTGCTCAAAGTTATGAAAGAAGCGGGCTGTTGGTACATAGAAATAGGGATTGAATCTGGAAGTCAAAGGGTCCTTGATGATATAAAAAAGGAGACGACTCTTGAAAAAATAGCAGATATAGTTAAATACGCAGATAAGATTGGAATCAGTGTTAAGGGATTCTTTATAATTGGTTACCCTACAGATACTAAAGAAAGTATCGAACAAACAATAAAGTTTGCAAAAAAAATTCCGCTTACTGATATTGTAACAACAATATTTACTCCTTTTCCAAATACAGAAGCTTTTGTACAGGCTAAAAAACATGGAAAACTCATATCTGGGCGAGATTGGACAAAATTCAACAATTGGGAAGTAGTATCTCTTCCAGGAAATATTACAAAAACTCAGCTAATAAATTATTGGAAACAGATGTATAGGGGATTCTATTTTAGGCCAATAATAGTGTGGAAGCATCTCAAACAAATAAAGAATTGGACTGCAGTTCAAAGGTACGTAAAAGGGGTAAAAATATTAATAAAAACCCTATTTTAATATATCGGGAATAAATCCATAGTTTGTAACCAATGGACAAGGAAGATAATGAAAAAAGTTAAAATAATTATCAATTTAGCCAATTAACCTAAAAAAAATAAGTAGGAACATATTTCATACTAAGAGTTTAGATAACTAAAACAACCAGATTAGTAATTTTCAGGTTGAAAGATATCGGGGTTTAAATAACTTATAAACCTATACGTCTTTAAAAAAGATACAATAAGGCAAGAATGTGCCGTCAAAGATAGATGAGAATGAATTACTACACCAAATTATATAAAGTGGCAATGCTTCGTAATCCGGATATAGCTGTTCGTGAATATTATGTTAAGAATAAACTACTTAGTTGGATATTCTTTAATAGAATTGAATATGTGCAAGATATTGTAAATCAATGTATTATGCAAAAAGATAGTTGTTTAGACATTGGTGGTGGCAAGGGGATACTCACACTTTTTTCTTATAATTGTTTTAATAAGATTACTTGTATAGATTTAGATAATAAAATGGCAAAAATAATCATGGAAAATCATAAACTCAAGAATGTAAAACTAGTTACACTGAATTTCTTTAATTGGGAGTCAAAAGATAAATTTCATTTTGTATTTGCTCTAGATGTTTTAGAGCATTTTGAGAATATTGATTTAGTTGTCTCTAATTTAAGTAGAATAACAAAAATAAGCAGTAATCTTGTTATATCGTTACCTACTGAAGATCTGATTTATCGATTATGTAGATTTACTATAAAAAATCAGTTGGATATAGATGAACATAAACATGATGCAGTTTGGATATCAGAACCTTGCCATCACCTATATTTCCATTATTCAAACTTGGGGTGTTTAAAAAATATTCTGATTGAATAAAGAACGAACAATACCTATACAAAAACCAGTGGCTCATTAGATGATATCTCTTACACAAAAACAAAGAGGAAAAACATGGCTCCTTCGTATTTGATATGGGATGCTCTCACCAAAATTTTATTAAAATCATACTGGTAAATCTCTTGTAAAGTAATTGAGGCATATTTTAAGAACAAAATAAATGTGAATATTAGATTAAAGATGAATAAAAATCAGAAAACACGGAAAAATAAATCAAATCCAATGTTTCTATTATTATTTGTGATAATCGGTTTTATATTTCTCTTTCCACTGTATAATGAAGTCCATAACTGGGGTATAGGAGACTGGGATAAGGGTTTTGAGCACTTTGCTGTTGCAAAAAAAACAGTTATGGATTATAAACAGTTCCCACTATGGAACCCATTTGTCAGCGGAGGGGTTTCCAATATAGCCCACCCTTTGTGGAGTAAAATCTTGTCTTTATCCGGAACACTCGTTCTTTTTTACGGAGAGATTATTGGGCTTAAAATATCAATCTTTGTTCATCTTTCAATTAGCATGTTTGGTATGTATTTATTATCTAAGTATTATGGGATTAACAATCCAACTTCACTACTGCCACCCATTATTTTCATGTTAAGTGGATTTTATGTTTCACATTTGGTAACGGGCCATACTTGGGTGTTAATGATTGCATTTATTCCTTATGTTTTTTTATTCTATTTAAAAAGTTATAAAAATAATAAAAATATTTTTTTTGCATCAATTTCACTCTCATTCATGCTTTTGGGCGGAACCCATATTTTTTTATTTACCTCATTATTCTTATTAATTTATTCTGTCTTTAAACTGGTTGAAAGTAAAAAAACAGCCACAATGAAAATTCTATTGACAATTTTTACAGTTACTGTCCTATTATCTTCAATAAAACTAATCCCAAACATAGATTTTTTAAGCAAACATCCAAGATTTACAGGACATGACTACTCAGGTTATAGTTTAAATACACTCTATCTTGGACTCCTAGATAAGGATCAGAGATATTTTACTGAACGTGATTCCGGGCAGTTTTATAATGGGATAGTGGGCCAAAAAGGAGATCGTCCATTCATTACAGGTATTTCTCATGGATGGGAAGAGAATGGAGCCTACATGGGTTTGATTCCATTAGCATTATTCTTAATTGGAATCTTTTTATTATGGAAAAAACATTGGCCGTTAATATTAACTAGCTTTATCTTTTTATGGCTTTCCTTTGGTCACAGGGCACCAATCAGCTTATGGAAATTATTTAAATTATTCCCTATTTGGAACATGGTTAGTTCTGCTTCTCGTAGTATCCTTATTTTTATTTTTTGCCTGGCTATAATAGACGGCTTAACCTTACAAAAGTTATGTCAACTTTACAACAAAAAATCAAAACACAAGCAGGCAATAAAGATCATTATTTCACTTATTGTATTTTTTGTTGCTTTTGATTTGATATTTGTTAATGGACAGGTCTTAAAAGATGCTTTTATAATACCCCCCTTAAATATAACTCCTAATAAAGAATTTTCTCAAACCCAAAAACATTATGTATATAGTAATCTTACATCAATGTACGACTATCCCAATTATTTAAGAAACGAAGGAAAAGTAAATGCTTATATTGAAATTCCCATTCAGGCGTATGCCATACCAAAGGAATCAGAAAATTATAAGGGGGAGTTGTATTTACAAAATACCAAAGGAGAAGCGTCATATTCATATTGGTCGCCAAATAAACTCATAGTTGATGTAAATGTTTCCAGAGAAGGTTATCTAGTAATTAACCAAAATTATGATAAAGGATGGAAAACAAAAAATAACAGAAAAGTTGAATCTTTCAAAGGTCTGATTTCAACAAAAGTCTACCGAAGAGACAAACAAATAACCTTCTATTATTTACCAAATAGTTTCATTTTAGGTTCATTCATTACAATATTCACTATTGCATTTGTAACATTCTTTTTAACAAAACCCATAAATGCGAAAAAACGACAATAACCCTTAATTATAATTTTATCACAGAAAGGTATAAAAATGTACATAGATTCCTGCATTCCGAAGATAAAATGGTGTCCAGAATGCACGGACAGCAGAAAATAACTGGTGGGTTCTCTGCACCTCAATTAAGATATTTTGCCAATATTTTGGGACATATACTATGAAAATCATTTTAATTAATCCAGATTTTGATGAAGTTGGAAGTAATAAAAGCTTCAAAGGAGTAATAAATATAATTCCTCCCCTTGGCATAATGTATACTGCTTCTGTTTTGGTAAAAAACAATTTTGAGGTTAAAATAGTCGATGCCTATTTAGAAAAATCAAGAAATTTGTGCCATTTTTTAAACAAAGAAAATCCCGATATTGTTGGAATAAGTGTTACAACCCCTGCTTTCCCCAACACTATTAAAATTGCCAAGATGATACGTAAGAATTTTCCGGAAATAATTATTGTTGTTGGTGGACCCCATGTAACCGTAATACCCAAGCAAACTTTATCTTCAGACTGTTTTGATATTGGGATTATAGGGGAGGGTGAAGTAACTTTTTTGGAATTAGTAAAAGAGCTTAGTAAAAAAAAACCAAATCTCGGTGGAGTGAAAGGGTTGAGTTTTAAAAAAAAAGGTAAGATTTTTTTTACTGGATCTCGCCCTTTGATTAAAAATTTGGATAGCATTCCGTTTCCAGCAAGGCATCTTGTGCCTCCCTTATCTAAATATAAACCTACGCCGGCTTCTTATAGAAAATTACCTCAAGGAACCATAATAACTTCTAGAGGTTGTTATTCAAAATGCGCTTTTTGTGATAGATCAATATTTGGGCATAGTTACCGTGAGCGAAGTGTAAATAATGTTTTTGATGAGGTAGAGGAACTGGTCGATAAGTTTGGAGTCAAAGAATTAAAATTCTTTGATGATAATTTTACTTTAAATAAGAAACGATTGTTCAAAATATGCGATGAATTCAAAAAAAGGAAGGTTGATTTAGGGTGGTCTTGTTTAACTAGGGTTAATTTAGTTAACAAGGAAATACTGATTAAAATGAAAAAGGCAGGGTGTTGGCAGATTTTATTTGGAGTGGAATCTGGAGACCCCGCAATACTAAAATCTATCCGTAAGGGTATAACATTAACTCAGAGTGAAAAAGCAGTAAGACTTGCAAAAAAACTAGGTTTTAGCGTAAGAGCTGATTTTATAATGGGTCTTCCTGGAGAGAATATCAAAACTATGGAAAAAACACTGCAATTTGCAAAGAAGATTAATCCATCTTTTGCCAGTTTTCATAAATTTACCCCCTATCCTGGTTCAGAGATATATAAAAATCTAATCAAGGAGGGCTACAGATTTGACCTTAAAAAGACCTATGGCCAACTTAACTGTTCAGATAGTATTTATTCGCCCAAATCCATTTCGAAAAAACAGCTTGGAGATTTTATTAAAAAAGCCTATAAAGAATTCTACTTACGCCCAGAATATATGTTTAATCGCCTATCTGAAATTGATAGTTTTGAAAGTCTAGTCAGGGAATTAAAAGGGTTTTTTGCCATTTTAGGTTCATAAAAACTTAAATATTTTACAAATTGAATAAGAAAAAAACGATAATCATTCTTATTGTATTAGTTGGAACTTTATTAAGAATATATAATCTATCTTCAGAAAGCATTAATTTTGATGAAGCAGGCCAGCTGGAATTAATGCATAATCCTGATTTTGACTATGGAAACCCGCCGTTTTACTATCTTTTTTTAAATAATTGGGCAACAATATTCGGAACAAGTGAACTTTCTATACGATTCCCTTCTGTAATTTTTGGAGTTTTGTCCATATTTATGCTTTATAAATTAGCTTGTTTGATATTTAATGAAAAAGTGGCCTTATTAAGTGCTTTAATTCTCGCTTTAAATCCATTTCATGTCTTCTTTTCCCAGCAGGCAAGGATGTACTCCTTATTTATGTTATTATCCTTATTAAGCTTATATTATTTTTTTAAAATTTTAATGAAGAATAAAAAGAGTGACCTGTATTTATATCTTATCTTAAATTTATTAAATCTATATACCCACTATTTTGCTATTTTTGTTCTATTCAGTGAAATTTTGTATTTTACTGCATTTAATAAAAATTTTAGATTTAAGCTGAAACCTTTTATATTGGCAAATGTATTAATTCTGATGTTATATCTTCCACAATTTTCTAAGGTTTATATAGGATTTATAGGCAAGGCAACTGAATTTAACTGGGGGGTTAAGCCAAGTATGTATTTTAGTTATCTTTTTAGCTCATTTTTAGGTTGGAATGTTCAGATTACTGCAGCACTCCTTTTATTGTTTTTATTCGGTATTTTAGTAAAATTTGATGTTAAAACCGATTTTTTTGGATTATTATACGTCTTGCTGCCAATCCTTATAGGATTCTTTCTTTCTTTCACAATACCGATGCTGCCAAGATATTTTATCTTCATACTTCCTATTTATATTCTGTTTATATGTTCTGCATTGACTAAACTTAAATATAAATGGATGCAACTAATTATAATCTTAGTAATCCTATTCATAACTGGATTTGGATTAATTAAAGATTACTCTAATCCAATTAATCCCCAATTGAGAGATATTGCTAATTACATTAAAGAAAACAGCCAAGAAGGAGAGATTATCTTAATTGACAATTATGCAGAACCAACTTTTGAATATTACTATAATGGAAATTTAACCCGGATCAAATTGTTATCCAGTACGCATATTAAGGAAAATCAAATATTTTACAATAGCATCGAACCTAAATTAGGATATAACAGAATCTGGCTTATCTTATCAGAAGATACGGATAAATATTATATCTACCGGCTGAGTCAAGATTTTAAACTAATCAGCCTGAATAGGTTTTTTAAGGCGGATCTTTATTTTTATGAAACAAACTGACTTATCAATCAACAAGGGCAAAATTCAAGTGTGTTTAATATTGCCAAGAATGAAATATGCGACAGGAGACCTGCCATTGGGCATAGCTTATATTGCATCATTGCTAAGAAAGAGTGAAATTTGTGATCTGGATTTGATAGATATGACATTTGATAAAGGTTTTGGAAGGGTTACAAATCTCCTGAAAAATAAAAGCTATGATATTGTCGGCTTTTCTGTAATGAGTAGTATGCATATAGATGCGTTAAAAATTGCTTCGATAATTAAAAGAGCTAATCCTAATTCAGTGATTGTGTTTGGGGGTCCCCATCCAACAACAATGCCAGAGGACACAATTAATTGTCCGCAAGTTGATGCCATATGTATTGGGGAGGCAGAGCTCACATTTATGGAAATTGTAGCTAAAAAAGGGAAATTTGACAGGATAAATGGAGTATGGTATAAATGGGGCAAAAAAATAATAAAAAATAAGCCGCGGGAATACATTAAAAGTCTTGATCGGCTTCCATACCCGGCACTGGATATGCTGCCAATAAATAAATATTTTAAATATTGGTTTCAAATGGATTCTGTTGCCCACAATTTAAAAGGGATAAGCATCATGGCATCACGGGGCTGCTATTACAACTGCTCTAATTGCCAACCAACAGTATCAAAGTTATTTGGAAAAAAAGTAAGAAAAAGGCAACCTAAAAAAATAGTTGAGGAACTGTTATATTGGAAAAACAAATATAAAATAACCGCATTTATGTTTCTGGATGACACATTTGTTTTTGATAAAAAATGGGTAAAAAATATATGCTATGAAATTGAAAAAGCAGATCTAAAGCTGATCTGGGCGTGCAACTCGCGTGTAGACCTTATCGATAAAAAGTTGTTCAAAATAATGAAAAAAGCTGGATTAAGAAAAGTTTTTTTAGGGATAGAGTGCGCTTCACAGAGAATTCTAAATGATATATACAATAAAGGATTAAAAAAAATATCAGTTAGTCATGAAATTAATAAGTTAAAGGAACTTGGCTTAAAAATACAGGGGCATTTTATGATTGGTGCGCCAACAGAGTCAATTAATGATATTAGGGATACAATTAATTTAGCAAAAAATTTGGCTATTGATGAAGCTGCATTTCATATAACGACCCCTTTACCAGGAACCCACCTTTATCATAAAACAAAACAGCTGATAGGCAAAGAGATAGGTTTTTTTGACTATTACAGGACATCTGTTTACAACAGCAAAGCTGTACTCAGCAGCCAAAAACTAAATATACTAAAGAAAACAGCGCTGCTTTCTTTCTATCTCTCAAAAAGAAGAATATTAAGCACAGTGTTTAGCTTTTTTACCATAACTGGATTTATGAAGAACCTGCTTAAATTAAAACGATTTTGAACTACAACGCAAAATTATGATCTTACCTAATTAAAATGAACTTAACAATAATCGGTCCCAGTAAAAAATTCCTAAGTGGAATAACATACTACACTATCAGATTAGCAAATGTTTTAAATAATCAACATCATATTTCCATTATAACTATAAACAACTTGTTACCTAAATTCTTGTTTCCAGGTTCCAATAGGGTTGGAAAGCAATTATCTGACCTAGAATTTGATAAAACTATTAAAGTATGCAATTGTTTAAATTACTACCTCTTTCCTGGCATTCTAAAAGCAACAACTTTTTTAAGAAAACAAAATCCGGATATTATAATCATGCAATGGTGGTCAAGCTCTGCCGCTATGAACTATTTATTATTAAAAGTAATAAATAAATTATTTTTTAATAAAAAAATCATCATTGAGTTCCATGAAATCCTTGATCCACTTGAAAATAATATTTGGATTTTAAGAATATATGTTGCGCTAATTTCAAGATTATTATTTGATAATTCAGATGCATATATCGTTCATTCTAATTTTGATAAATGTTTGATTAATAAAACATATAAATTAGATAATGATAAAATATTTGTTGTCCCGCACGGGCCTTATAACCATTATTTTCCAAAAAAAATAAAAAAAAATAAAAAAAAGATTTTTGACATATTATTTTTTGGATTAGTAAGAAATTATAAAGGACTAAAATATTTAATAGAGGCGTTTGATAAAATCCCAAAAGGCTTAATTAGTAATTTCAGATTGAATATAATTGGAGAGATATGGGATGAAAAAGAAACAATCTATTCCATGATAGAAGACTCCCCATATAGCAACAGAATAAGACTTGTAAATAGATATGTATCTGATGAAGAAGTAAATCTGTATTTTACTTTGGCTGACGTTATTGTTTTACCTTATATAAGGGCATCACAAAGCGGTGTTGCACAGATTGCTGTTTCATATGGCAAACCAATCATCGCTACAGATTTAGTATCTTTAAAAGAAGCACTACATGATTATAAAGGTGCCTTATTTGTCAAACCAAAAAATAGTGAACAGATACAAAAATGTATTTGGGCATGTTTTAAGAAAAAAAAGAAGCTACACGCTTATAATTTAACATGGGAAGATATTTTGATAGAATATACAAAAATATTACACAAAATAACTTAAAATGACAATCTTATTAATAATCCCTCCAAGTAAACGCAGGTTTCATGATTCAGACATTTCTCTTTGTTTTGGTTATTTGGCACCGATCTTAAAAAAAGAAGGATATAATGTGAAGACAATTTACCTGTATTCTGCATCAAATAAACAAATCAAGAAGATAATTACAAAAGAATCTCCAAAAGTAGTGGGTATAAGATGTTTAACCAATGAACGTATAGGCACTATAAGACTAGTAAAATTGATAAAAAAAATAAATAAGAAAATAAGAATTGTGTTGGGCGGCCCTCATGCAACTGTTATGTATAAACAACTCCTTAGCAATTTGCCTGTGGATTATATAGTTATCGGCGAAGGTGAAATATCGTTTAGAAATTTGGTAAAGGCAATTTACCATAAAAAAAGTACATTAAATATTAAAGGTATTGCGTATAAAAAAAACAAAAGGATAATAAAAACAAAAGCTCAAAAGCCAATTTCAGATTTGGATTCTCTGCCTTTTCCAGAATATAACTTAAATAAAGATCCAAATGAAACTGTCTGGATATCATCTAGTAGAGGATGTATGTATAATTGTGGATTTTGTACTGCAAATAACATCTGGGGGCAAAGTTACAGGTCAAAATCTGTCAGAAGAGTTATTGATGAAATTGAATATTATGTCAATAAGCATGGAAAGAAATATTTTGGGTTTTGCGATGATACTTTCACTTATGATAAGGAAAGGACTATAGATATATGCAAGGAGATTTTAAAAAGAAAATTAAATATTGGATGGTCGGTAGGAACCAGGGTGGATTGTGTTAATGCCCACATATTATACTGGATGAGTAAAGCTGGCTGTAAAAGAATTGATTTTGGCATGGAGTCTGGCTCTAAGATAATAAGAAAAAATATGAATAAGATTTTTGAGAATAAGGATATAATTAGCGCATTTGAATTAACTAGAAAATTTGGGATTAGAACTATTGCCTATATGATTTTAGGATATAAAGGTGAAACTATCAGATCAATAATAGAAAGTATAAAAGTCTATAATCAGATCAGGCCAGATACAATAATAACCTGTCCAGCAAGACTTTATCCTGGATCTGGTTTATATAATGAAGCAAAAAAACAGGGTTTGATTACTGATGATTATTGGCTAAATAGCAAAGATGCGCCTATTTATACAGGCAGTATTTCATTATTTAATCTCTTGGGAATTACGATTCTTGTCACTTCTTATTTTGAATTAAAGAAAGGGATTATTCATTACTTAAAGTATCTTTGGGATTACATCTATTATGGAGCTATCAAAAAAAAATATTTTAGGGAGAATCTGTATACTTTAGAAAAATGAGAATATTAATGATTTCACCATCAAACACATTCCCTGCTATTTCTGGTAGTGCGGTTAGGACAAATGCAATTCTAAAATATTTATCTAAAAAAAGTGAGGTATTTTATATATACAATAAATACCATCAAGTAAAAGAAATAAAGGATAAAAAATTAGATTTTAATATTGAAAAAAACATTATAAATGCCAAACTATATCCCATCGGACCATTACTCAAAGTGACTCAACTATTCAACCCGTTTCTTTTAATAAAGTCATATAAAATAATTAAAAAACAAAAAATTGAATTGATTATCGGCGAATTTATTTGGTCTGGTGTGTATCTATTATTATTAAAATTTATAACAGGAATTCCATTTATTATTGATGAACACAATATTGAATACAAATTAATTAGGTTTAATTACGGAATAATTGGAAGACTGTTATCTCCAGTAGTTAAAATATATGAAAAAAGCATATGGGTTTATTCCAAATACATTTTTTGTGTTTCGGAAGAGGATAAAAATATAATAAGTAATTCTGGTATAAGCGATAAAAAGATATTAGTAGTACCTAACGGAATTGAGGGTATTTTACTAAAAAAAATAAGTAAGAACAAAATAAGAAAAAGACTAAACTTAGACCCAAATGATTTGATTATCTTATTTTTCGGAAAACTAGATTATTACCCTAACAAAGAAGCCATTTACATAATCAAAGATAAAATTCTACCTAGGATTATAAAAATGATCAAAAGTTATAATGAAAGTTATAAGCCTGTTGATAACTCATCAGTGTTTAATAAATCAAAAATCATAAGATCTATTATCCCAACGAAGCAGAGCTCCGGGGCATTAAATAAATCTTCAAGACAGATTTTTGGTCATTACAACTTGGAAAATAATAACGATGCAAACATCGGGGTATTAGACCCAAGTTGTAATAAAATAAAAAATATAAAATTTTTAATAGTAGGTTCTAACCCGCCTAATATAAAAGATAAGAATATTATTTTCACTGGTCCTGTAAGAGATATCAGAGATTATATAATCAGCTGCAATATTGTTATCAACCCATTGTTACATGGCTCAGGTTCAAGACTTAAGATAGCTGAAACTATTGCTTGCGGCAAAAGAATTATTAGTACCTCAATTGGTGCTGAGGGATGGATCAATAAGGGCCTTGAAGATTTTTTAAGAATAGAAGATAATTGGGATAATTTTTCAGAAGAGATTATCAAAAATATTCTTAAGAAAGAGAACAAAATTCCAAAAAAATTAGATAGATATCTGTGGGCAAATATTATAAACAGGACAAATTTATTATTGCAGTTAGGTGATAACAACAATAATACATTAAGAAAATGAAAATTACGTTTATTAATCTAAAACCTAATATTAAATCAGATCATCCTAGGCATACTCTTCCCCCTTTAGATATTGGTTATTGTGCGTCTTTATTAGAAAAAAAAGGCAACAAAACATATTTGGTTGACCAAAATATTTGGGGCTATACAATAAATCAACTCAGGGATTCTATTATCAAAAACAAAAGCGATATCTTGATTGTCAAACCGGGAATTAATAATGTGAAATATACTTTAGAATTATCAAATAAAACTAAGGATATTGTGAAAAAAATATTCTTAATTGGTCCTTTTGCCTCACTTTATTACAAAGATTTTATTTTTAAAGAAAGCCCTATAGATTTAGTTGTCTTAAATGAACCAGAGTTAACGTTATTAGAATTATCTGAAAATTATGGGAAAGATAAAGAGCTTAGAAATATTGAAGGCGTTGTTTATTACGATAAGAAAATAATTATTACTAGACAAAGAAAGCTAATCAAAAAATTAGATATCCTGCCTTTTCCTAAACATGAATTTTTTATCAGGAAAGGATATACTTTTTATTATCCTGTAAATATCAGAAAAAAGACCAATACTGGCTACATCTTATCATCCAGAGGTTGCCCCCATAAATGCATTTTTTGTTCCACAATTGAAAGGGTATCTTACGGCAGGCTGTATAGGACAAGATGCCCTAAAAATATTGTCGATGAGATGATAATGCTAAAAGACCAGGGTATCAACGTGATATATTTCATAGATGACAATTTTACAGAGAACCGGCACCATGTGATAGATGTATGTGATGAGATAATAAGAAGAAAATTAGATATTAAATGGGTAGCTCAAAGCAGAATCAGCGATTTAGATAGAATTATGCTAACCAGGATGAAAAAAGCAGGCTGTTCGACGCTTTCATTAGGTATAGAATCTGGGTCAAATAGGATACTAAGAATTCTTCAGAAAAATATAACTACCAGCAAAATCAGACAAGCATTTAAACTAATCAAAAAACAAAAATTATTGGTTAATGCAAATTTCATTCTTGGTAACCCGACTGAGACAGAAGCAGAGCTAAAACAAACTTTAAATTTGGCAAAAATTTTAATGCCAGAGATGGTCACTTTTTCATTTTATACTGTTTATGATCCAAAAAACTTCAATAATAGATTTATAAATACTTCCAGGTTTGACGTAAAAAATAATCCCAGTAAACTGACAGGCAGGGAATTAAAAAGCTTCCAAAAAAAATTCTACATAAAATATTATATGAATATGAGATTCATATTAAATTTCATGCTAAAACAAGGCATTTATACTATTCTTAATCTTAGAAAGTTAATTGCGATTACATTGAAATTTTTTTTAATAGTCTTGGATGACAAAACTCCAAATGAATGATAAATATCCTAAAAAGAAAAGAGAAATACGTTAATCAGGAGGTAGATTGTTAATGGTTTATCCAAACATTATGGCAATAATGATCAGAAAATATGGAATCAATAATATTATTAAATCTATTCCTACATTAATGGATAACTTACTTGTTTATTCATTCCTGAAGAAACCTAAGAGGGGGCCTCTTTTTGTAAGTTGGGATATTACTTCAAAATGCAATTTTAAATGTAGTTATTGTAATAGATGGAAATCAAAAAAACAGGAGTTAGATACCCTGAATAAATTGAAAATTGTTAATCAACTTGGAAAAGCAGGGGTTAAAATGTTAAGCTTATGCGATGGAGAGCCTTTATTGTCAGATGACTTAATTTTGATAATCAAAGAAGCTAAAAAGTATAATATTAACATAAATATATCTACAAATGGTTATCTGCTGGAAAAACTGGCGGATAAATTAATTAAGTCAGATTTGGATAGCATTATCATCAGCGTTGAGAGCCATAAGGATTATGTACATGATTCTATTAGAAAAAAGGGGTCATTTAAGTCAATATTAGCAGGAATTAAAAAAATAAATAAGTTAAGGCAGAACAAAAAGCCGTTTGTCAGTATTCGTACACTTGTCAACCGCAAGACTTTTTTTCAGCTACACAATTTTGTTTCTTATTGGCAGACAAAAGTTGATGAGATAATGTTCCAGCCTATACATTCAAATCCTTGTTTATGCTTCAAAATTCCAAAAGAAATGGAATTTAAACAAAAAGAGGATTTAATGTGCCTTAAATATTTTTCCGTACTTTTAAAAAATTTTAAGTGTTTAAATAATCAATACAACAAAAAGATTCCGTCTTATTTATTTGATAAAAACAGTTTAAAGAAAGATATAATCTGCTTTTGCGGTTTTCTATATATAGATATAGATGCGGAAGGCAGTGTTTATCCATGCATTCAACATCATATAAATGTGGGCAATCTTCAAAAAAGAACATTTGATAAGATATGGAACTCTGATAAATTAAATAAATATAGAAACTCAATAAAATCAAAGAAAAATAATTGTATTTGTTGGTATAATTGTTCTATGATTGATATTTATATGTCCAAAATATTTTTAAAATTTAAGAGCAATGCTCAAAATGATACCTAGATATATTCCGGAGCTACCTAAATCAAGCATGAGGCTATTCTTAAACCTGATATATAAAGGTAAGTTTATCGAGGGTAATTACATTAACAAATTTGAAGAAGAGTTTGCAAACCGCTTAGGAATAGATCATGCTATATTATTTTCTTCTGCTAGAAACGGATTAATTAGTTTATTAAGGCAGTTAAAAATAGGGAAAGGGGATGAAGTAATTGTCCCGTCCTATACTTGTCCCGCTGTTCCGTCTGTCATAGAAAAAATAGGTGCAACCCCTATTTTTATAGATGTAGAAAAGGATACATTTAACATCGATACAAAATTAATAAAGTCAAAAATTACGAAAAAAACCAAAGCGATAATAGCAACACATATAGATGGACAACCATGTGATCTAAAAGAGATAATAGGGTTAGCGTCTTCTTACAATCTAAAGCTAATAGAAGATTGTGCACAGGCAATAGACGCCAAATACAAAGGAATTAAGGTGGGAAGATTTGGAGATGCTGCGTACTACAGTTTCGCATTTGGTAAACAACTAAACACCCTTGGTGGAGGAATGATAGTTACAAATAATAATCTGATTGCTACCAATTTAAGAAGGGACATCAAAAAACTGTCTTTGGCCCATAAATTACCAATTATAAATAAATATATATTAATGTACTTTATTAATTTTTGTTTAAATCCCTTTATCTTTAAGATATTTATATCTCCTTTGATCCATATATTAAATATTGTTGGGATTGATCCAATAAATATATTATTCAAAGATCAAGGACAAGTCAGGAAATTTACAAAATATACTAATTTTCAGGCGGGTTTAGGCCTGCAGCAATTAAAGCAGTTGGATGAAAATAACGCAAAAAGAATAAAAAATGCCAGGACTTTGTCAAAATTATTATCCAAGAATATAAAAATACAAAAGCAAATCAAAGAAAGAGAATCCATTTTTCTATATTATTCCGTCTTATTAGACAGAAGAAAGAAAACAAAAAGAAAACTAATAAGATTAGGGATAGATACGCAAGAAAGTTGGAATGTTTCGTGTTCAAGATTAAATAGATTTAGAAAATATAATTGTGTGTGCCCAGTCTCAGATCAATTAGAGAAAAAAGCACTGTACCTGCCAATTTATAGCCAATTAAAAAAAAAAGGATTTAATTTATATTGCAAAACAACTAAATAGGATTATTGGATAAAAGTCTGGTTAATAGAAAATTAAAAGATGAAAATACTATTAAAAGATAAATTATTGATGATGATAGTACTTATTTTTATCATATCTAAATTGCTAATTTTAATAGGTAACCAAAATGTATATCATGAGGAACAGAGAAGAGGCTTGATTTCGAAGCACATAGCTGAAAAAGACGATTATTCACCATTTGACTATTCCCATGCGTTTGAGGGCAGCGTGGTTCTTGAAAGTTATTTAACAGTACCGTTTGTATATTTTTTTGGTATGTCTAAGACCACTGTGAGAATAATTCCTTTTATTTTTTCCTTGATTTTACTGATAGTCATTTTTTTATTCTCTAAAAGAAATTTTAACCAAAAAGTGGCGGTCATAAGTTCATTGTTATATATATTCTCACCATTTTATTTGACTCGTTCTACCATACTGGAGGATTTCGGTAATTTTATAGGTATATTTTTTAGTTTTATTATACTTTTTTTCTTCTATCAAATATTCTTTAACAAAAAGCCGACAAAAATCAACTTTATCTTGTTTGGAATGTTCAGCGGCCTAGGTATATGGGCTTATCCTACTGTGATGGTAATGTTATTAACTTGTTTTATTTTTTGGTTTGCTCTTGATAAAAAATTCTTTATAAAGAAAAATTTTGGGATAGTTGCTGTTTCATTTATTGTAGGATATCTTCCTAGAATATATTACTGGTTGACATACCATCCACAAGGTATGAATTCAGTGAGATACTTTATTTATGGAGATATACTCAATAATTTAAGATATTTCATTCCGGCAGCTAAAAGATTAGTTATCACATTAATCCCTTATTCCTTGTTTGATTCAGAACACTTAATTCTTGCATATGGTTATTATGGTATTGCTTTAGCGGCTTTTATTACTGTCTTTTATCTAAACAAAAAATCCATTTTTAGTCTTGCAAGGGGATTGATTCCCTTGCAAAGATTCAATATTAATTTAAGATTTATAAATAAAGAAACATTTATGTTAATCTATCCTTTAATTTTTTTGGCAATATTTTGTTTTATGACTGAAGGCTACAATTCCCCTCCACACAGACTAATTGCAGTACATCCTTTTATACTAATAATAATCTCTATTTTTTTAGTGAAGATATGGGATAAAAAATCTAGAGTTGTTGTTGCTTTAATAATCTTATTTTTGTTTTCAACTGGAATTTTTGCAAATTTGGTACTAATTCAAGGTAAAGACCAATATAAAAATACAACCAAAAGTATCAATGACTTAATATTTTTTTTAGACAATAAAAATATTAAGTACGTTTACTCTCATTCATTAATCTCCCTACCATTAATTTTTTTAACTAACGAAAAAATAATCGCTTATCATGAAAGTTTTGATAGCATTGATCCAGATTTTAGGTATCCTAAATATAATGAGTTGGTCAACAATGCTACATCCTACGCTTTGATTTATTATGAAAATTCTTCAATTAATAGGATATTTATGTTATATTTAAATGCATTTAATATCTCGTACAAAAAACAGGCAATTAATGATCAAGCTGTTTACTACTCTTTGTCAAAAAACATAAGGCCAAAAAATTTGAGTGATAATTATATTTTCATTAAAAATTCTATGGGAGATAAAGTTTTTAAAAATCAATTAGATCACACTAATGCATCATATAAAAGATTGGATTTTGATAAAAACCAAGTTATCTATTTTTTAACAGGAACTAATTGATTTTTAATTAATTCAATGTATATTGTATTAATCTGGTTTGTACTTTATCTTAAATATGAACCTATGATTGTGTACGACGAACAATTAGTATGCAAACTCAAGCCAGATTCAGTAGAATATACGGGTAAAATTTATTGTAAAAAAAATTCCGATGGACCGAGAGATAAAAAAATTCCAAGAGAAAGATAATGATACATTTAGGATACTTTTTTTGGGACATTCTATTACCTTTTTAAAGGAAAATAATCTGGAGGACATAATCAGGCAGGTGCAAATACAATAGAAATACAAAATAGGAGCAGCAGGATATTAATTCCATATTTTTTTAGTTTGATTTTGATCATATTTCATTTTATACTGTAAACACTGCAATATTCATTTTCATATTCTTTCTTAAAATTATTGGTTTTTTTAACTAGACTATAAAAAGAGGTTTGTTTGAACATGCAATCCTGTTCATCCAAAAAGATATAACTGGAATTGAAATCTTTTCTAATTATTGTTTTAATCATATCCGGTTCTGTTATTATCCCTCTTGTAAGCCCAACATACTTAAAGTATAATTCTTCATCATAAAAATACATTTTATACTCATCTAATCCAAAAATGTATCTATGGTTATCATCAAAAAAAAACAAAGGGGCAAATTGTGACCAGGTCATTATAAAAATATTTGTATCTTTTGGCACATTGTTTTTAATCCAGTCCGAACAGTCATAATAATTATTGAGGTTGTTCCACATCGACAATCTTTGTATATGGCTGTAAAAAGAGAAACAAAACAAAAAGATAATAACTAAAATAAAGATCAATAATACGCTTTTTTTAAGATCATATTTTGTTTTTGTTAAAAACGGTTTCTTGATGGATAAAAATAAGTTTAGATTATTGATTATTATTTTAACATAGTTATTGAGTGAGAAAGCACAAAAGATTACTGCTGTAATAACCCAGTATACTACAAAACGGTACGAGATTATTGTTAATACCAGAAATATTAATGAAGTTAATAAAAAAAGAATTGAATAATATTTTTTATCCGACATAAAGCCTTTCTTACTAAAATCTCCATTTTTTATCAGAATGAATAAGGAAAAGAAAAATAGGATTATTGGCAGATAGTTTTCTTTAAAAAATAAAGGAAGGCTCATGGGCATCCATTCCAATATGGGAATAGATAATGGGACTTTATAAAAAATCCCTTTTAAGTAAACCAGATATAGTGTTTTAACTGTTTTTGGGAAGTAAGGATTCACAAGCAAACCCAAGAAAAGTCCCATAAGGTTAAAAAGTAATAATTTATAATCAAAATTCCTTTTCTTAACGTACGTTAATAGAGCATATATAATCACGAATATTGTTAAAGTAAAAAAAGATGCGTGAATAAGGCTATAAATGAATGAGACTAAAAAAAGCCAACTATATTTTTTTGATAAAATAAAGTAAATACCTAATATAAAGAACATAACAGAAAGTGAAATTGGTCTAACCATATTTGTCCGGACAATAAATCTTTGCGATGTTAGTAATACTATGACCCATATTGCAGGCCACGCAATCCTATTTTTTTTCAAGAACCAATAAAAAACAGTGATCAAAAGTGAGGTGAATATTACAATCGCAATTTTACCATTAAAAATGAGATTGCCAAAAGTAAAAGGCACCAACAACAAGTGAAACAAAAACTGCTCATCTGCAAAATTATCTTTAAAAATAGTAAACTGCATCCAAGGAAACTCTTTTATTAAGCCATGGGTATGATAGATATGTGCAAGTTTAACATGATAATAACTATCATAGCCTACGAAATTAAAAGTAGAGAACTGTAGGATTAGGAAATAGACTAAACTTAGGATAAACATTAAAGATACGTCCCATTTTTTATTTATAAAATTCATTCTCTATACCCAATTATAGACAATACTTTGATATGCTTCACATGGTGTCCAGCAACTACAGCATTTGCCCATATTAATCAGCTTTCGTGCAATATGCGCTCTTTTTGAATCCCATAAATTCATAATATCATAATTATGTGTCCTTAGATCCCCCACAACAAAACCCCACATTGGACAGGGTGCTACTTTTCCACAGCTGTCAATATAAACAGAATTATTTAATGCTGTACAGGGCATAATTTTTGACTTTTTGCCTAACCAATCTGGTATGTTTTTCAAGTAAATCTTTTTTATTGCCGACTCAAAGCTAAAAAAGCTATATTGCTTACCTGCCATTTCAATTATATTTCTTATCTTTTTTATATTTTGGTGAGAAAATAGTATTTTATCATTTTCATTTTTATAAACATGGGAGTTATGCGCTATTGAAATGATCGACTCATGATTTTTTATTTTTTTTATAAAAGGAGGCAGACTATCTATATTTTTATCAGAAATTGTTGTTTCCAAACCTACTTTAATATGTTTGTTATTTTTTGTTAATTCTTTAACCTTAATGTAAGTCCCCCATGTTTTCTTAAATGAATTGCTAACCCCCCTTATTTCATCATGTACCTCGGGCGGGCCATCTAAACTGAAAGTGATATATATATTAATTTTCAAATCCATAACTTTTTTAACATCTGAGATTATTTTTTTTTGGTCCATGCCGTTTGAAGGGATGCTTATTAACCTTAAGTTAGGTAATTCTTCACATGCTGTATCGATTATTGAAATAAAATCATTTCTCAGAAATGGTTCTCCCCCGGTTAAAGTCAACCAGCACAATGCGGGGGAAAACTTTCTAAAAATATTTCTTATTTCCCATAATTTTAACTCATTTTTATAATCTTTGTACTTCCAAATATTACATGTAATACAATTAGAATTGCACTTATCAGTTATTGAAAAATTAAGTTTAAAAGGTAAATTTTTAAGTTTACTTAATAAAAAATATTTTGCTAAATGAAAGTTATGCTTCATTTTAATTTACCAATGCGGCATTGCTTCTATATTGAAATATTTTGACTTTCTTTATTTCTCCTGCGCTATTCTTTGCGACTGCTCTATCTGATTCATAAACTAATTCAAAATCATTAATTTTTTTAAATGGAATTGGACTCTCATAAGGGTCGATTCCCACAATCAATGACTCGTTGTGGTTTTTTGAATAGTCTAGTGCTGATTTATAGCTGCTAAATTTTCTAATTTTATTATTGACCAAAACATAAGATTCTTTTGGAGTATATTCTTCCCCGTCATATAAATAAAGCTTTACTGAAATGGAGTTATAATATCCTAGCTTGTAAATTCTTTGTTTTTTGTCGGGCAATTCAATCTCTTCCACATAATTTTTTTTGTTGTCCAACCTATCAGCCATGTACTCTATTGCATTTATGCTATAATCATCTATAATAATATATTTTGAATTGAAAATATTCAAAATATCTTCGCCCGTATCCTTTTCTTGGCTTATCAAAAACATTTCAGAATTATCCAATCCTATGGGAAATAAAAATCCGTTTGTTACTGGGATTCTTTTTGCCATATAAGTTATCATATGGCCATAAGGATAACTAGCCATGATACTATAATCCGAACCTGAATAATTGTAAGGATCATAGGTGAAATATCCTTCATATAATGATTTGCAGCTTTTATTCATTACTTTTTTGTTGGGATTGATCAATTGATAAGCTTGTTGAGACAAACAACCTCTTTCATTTTTATAACAAATCTCTTTGTCTTCTTCACAAACTAATGAATTATTATAAACATAATAATCCTTGGTTAGTTTAGCTCTTTTAGAATAAGCATTATAATCCAACTCTAGTTCAGGCGTGTTGCCATCCATCCATTCAGATGCCAGATAAATTTCTTTCAGATCCGGATTGAAATTTTTTGCATTATTGTATGTAACTATAGAGATCGACAATAAGATCAGCAGGATAATCGCAATATAGACAAACATTCTCTTTTTTGTTTCACACTTTGTTGCGCCATAACCAAGCAAAACGCCAATATTGGCAGGAAGATAATAACTAAATCTGATTTGTATTATTGATAACAGTATAATTATTGAGCTCCATATGCCAATAAATATACTAGTATCTTTTTTATTTTCTTTATAAAACAATAGTAAAAGGCATATCAAACATATCATTATTAATAAATAAAAGTGCCATGGAAAATAATTTATATCCCAAACAGAATACATCTCACTTACGATCTTTTTTTGGATTAGCACACTTTTTAAAAAATTAATTGCGGATAAAATTTTAAACTTAAAACAAACCAATAAAAAAGCAAATATCCCCAAACACCATACAAACATTTTCTTATAATTTATCTTCACCTTATCCAGAAACAGTGCTGCTAAAATAGGTATAGTGAAACTTAAAAGAAAAATTTCATGTGAAGCGACATAGGGGCTATAACTCCAAGCAAACAGCAAAAAAAATAATAAGGGAAAAGCCATAGTTATGCTAATATCCCTTAAATATTTTTTTGGGTTATGTTTTCGATAAATAAAAATCAGATATATAAAAATAATTAAACAAAAAATAATGGCACCGTACCAAACAAGAAAATAACACCCCAATGCCAATCCGGCAAGCAGAGAATAAACCAACTTTTTTCTCTTTAAAGATAGGACAAAAAACAGAACAAATAACAAAGAGAACAAAAGCTCTGCCATATGGTGGTCAGCATTACCAAACATTGACCTGAATAAAAACTCACCATCCATTACAGCAAAAGCAATCACAGATATCATAGCAGCCATTCTGTTAATAGCAACTTTTGAGATAAAATACACTAAAGAAACAGAAAGCATTGTAAGTAACATAGGAAAAGCAGCTGTAGTAATCTCTATTAAAAAAGGAGTGGGGCTGCCTAAACCAATTACTATTGCAGTAAAAGCAACTATAAGATCATATAATGGACCAAAAAGAACAGGTTGCCCAAAAGGGTATAGACTATAAGGGTCAAACCACATCCTTTTAGGAAAGTTATGCACAGTGTTTTGAATTAACCTTGCCTGATAATAAGAATCATAGCTGGTAAATATTATTTTATCTTCATAAATAACTTTATCAATGGACTGGATTCTTGTGAAAAGTATAAAGCTTATGGCAATTAAAATAATCACTACATCAAAAATACATCTTTTTTTTGTATTTGCTGAACCAAAAAATATTTTATTAGACCCCCCGCATTTTTTGTTTACATATTTCAGCATGACTCTAAAGTAATTAATCGAAATATTTAAATATATGCTATAAGCCTATAAGACATACCAATATTTTTGGGAATATCCAAAAAAAAAATTCAAATCAAAATTTATATTGTAGTAAAAGAGGTTTTTGAATGTTTAAAAAATATGCACTTCCTTTAATTATGTCAATAATTTTAATGGTGTTAATTATAAGTACGTTGGCAGACCAAGAGGAGTATTATGTAACTTTGACAATAGTTAACTTTTCAACTTCTCCTACAGATGGTACTGTGCCTTTATCTATGAAGTTTGTTCAGAATGCCAATAGCATAATTAACCTGTCTATTCGTAATGATTCTAACAAATTGGACTTTAACGAAGAAAGGACAGCCAGTAGGGTTTATGGTGAAGGCGATTTGATTACAATTGGTCCTGTTAATTTGACTGCCGGAGCTACTTATTACTTCAACATCACTTTTGATGAGGTAGCAGTTTATCAGGGTGCTACTCCCTATTATTATGGATCTTGTGCGACAGCCACAGCTTATTCAATGTGTACAAGGTGTTCAGGAACTGGCAGCCAGAGTTGTGCAGCATCTACAACCGGAGGCAATCACGCCTCAAATGCATATTGGGGTGCAACTTCAGCTGGCATGAGTGCAGCATGTGACGTACGCCCAACTTTATTCCGCTGTTCTGATGAAATTCAAGACATATTGGATGAAGGCTTAATAACATCCTTCTCACTTGGTTTTACTATTTAAAAAAGTAAATAATATTTTTGGTGAATTAAATGAAAAAATTAATGATATTTTTACTATTAGTACTAATAATGGGATGTACCCAAAACAACAAATCTGCTTTCAAAATAATTCAAGACGTAAATGAAAAATATAAAAACTTTGAGAATTTCAAGGCAGTAAAAATAACTAGGCAGCAAGGCTATATAATAACGGCAGTTGAAGAACTTTATCTTAAATCAGGCAAATACAAGGCAATTGAAGATAATAAAATAACGATATGTGATGGTGAAACAATATGGGAATATAAAATAGATAATCAAGAGCCAGAACCTATTGTTATATATTCACCCGACGATAATGCATCTGTTGATAAAAATCTAGATTTTAATTTTTATAGTCTGGAAGATGAAATTTATAGTTATACAGTACAGATAGATAAAAACAAATTTTTTGCTTCTGATGTGTTATATGATTTAACAAATGGAACTGAATTTTATTGGAGAATATACGCAACCGATATATACGGTAATTCAAATAAGGCAGGAGCCGATATTCGAAAATTGGAAGTTAACGGTGAGACATCCGTTGACAGTAAAATAAGCTTGAAACCATATGAGTCAATTAATCAGATTGAATATGATCTGAAAAATCCCAAAAAAAATTTACTTTTAGGGATGGATAATTCGAGTGAAATGAGAATGGAGGAAGTAATCGGTACTATTGTTGAAATAAGTGAAAACATTGTAAAAAGCGAGGAAAAAGATAAAAAAATGGAGGTTAAACAAAACCAAATAATTTATTATACCGGTTTAGAATTTGCATCACCAAAGATATCAAAAAAAGATTTTAGATATATAGACGAAATCCAATGGGTGTACGAAATACTTGATTTATACGCCTTTGACTTTGAAATGATTGGGGAAGAAAATAACCATTATATAATCAAGGGAGAACAAGCCAAAGATAGGGTTAAAAATGCTCTTTGGAATTCTGTCGATGTTTTGGTGAGCAAAAAAGATTACACAATCTGGAAATTAAGATTATACCAAGAAATAGATGAAAAAGAATATTTAACTCAAGATTATACTTATGAAGATATTTCATTTGAGGAGCTAGACGACAGCTTGTTTGAGTACCATGAAGAAGAAAAAAAGATGGATTAGGAAAATAAAAAGGACAACAATTGTGTGGGCAGTTTTGGTAGTTATTTTACTATTGATATTTATGCTTAATAAGACGTATACACCGCAATATTCAGCTAAAGATTTTGCTGAGATTTTATCTAAAAACGAAAAAGCAATTAAAATCATAGGAAATATTGACAGTGAAAAAGTTAATATAGAGACAAAGAAGCTTGATTCAAGAACAATTGAGATTGAACAATACGGTCCGTACAAGGCAATGTATGAGGGATTGCCAGAGAATCATAACCTATACAAAGTAGTGGTTACAGATTCCGATAAAAAGAAAGGTTTAGTCAGCATTATTGACATGACCACAAAAGAAGCCCTTAAAGTTTACGGGTTATTAAATTTACAGATGTAATTTTTATCATTTTCTGAAAAATGAATTTTTGTGGTGTTTAAGTTTTTAATTTAATTACTTCTAACATAACAAAGTTAGCTTTCTTAATAGATTTATATCCCAAAAACCAAAAAATTTAAATATTAATACTTACATTGTAAGTATAGAATGCATAATCTTGATAAGTATTTCAAAATAAATCACAAAATTTAAATATAATTACTGACAATGTAAGTAAGGAAATACATAAATTCATTTTTATATCAATAAATACCACAAAATTTAAATATAATTACTGACAATGTAAGTAAGAAAATAAGTAAATTCATTTTTATATCAATAAATACCACAAAGTTTAAGTATAATTACTGACAATGTAAGTAAGAAAATAAGTAAATTCATTTTTATATCAATAAATACCACAAAGTTTAAATATAATTACTGACAATGTAAGTAAAATGCCTAGAACAGCCCTTATTTTTAGTCCTATTTGTAAATCCAATCTTCTTTTGCATAATCCTGACGCTAATTCTGTATTGAGATATCAGTACTTCTTAAAAAAACAAGGAGCATCTGTTCTAGGCAAACTCCGCTCCTTCTTTTTATTTTCTCGTCGTAGTTGGTTATCACGTTTAAAAAGAGGGAAGATAGCTGTTCTAGGCAAACAACTTCTCAGCCCCTTCTTTTTATTTTCACACAGAAGTGGATTATCACGCTTAAAAAGAGGGGCGACAGCTGTTCTAGGCAAACATCTTTTCAGCCCCTTCTTTTTACTTTCTCGTCGTAGTTGGTTATCATTTTTAAAAAGAGGGGCGACAGCTGTTCTAGGCAAACAACTTCTCAGCCCCTTCTTTTTATTTTCACACAGAAGTGGATTATCACGCTTAAAAAGAGGGGCGACAGCTGTTCTAGGCAAACAACTTTTGCGCCCCTTCTTTTTACTTTCAGGGAGTTTATTAAATGCAAAAAAATAAAGAATTAAGGGTATATGTCGAGGAAAATCTAGCTAAGGGCTACTCTCTGAATTCAATAAAAAAGGCGTTAGTCAGTTCGGGCTGTGATCAAATTTTAGCCAGCAGCCTTACTTCTGAGTACAGTGTAAAACCCAGATTATTAACCTATTCATATATTTTCATATTATTAGCAGTATTATTTTCAAGCCTTTTCTTCATCAAGCCTTCTTATGTTGGTTATGTATCAGTTACAAAAGAAATAAGTTTTACTGATGATATAACTCTTATTAAGAATACTACAACTGATTATTTATGGCTGCTAGATAATCCGGCAGACTTAAATTCTGTAAAACTTTCAGGCAGTGTATCCAGTAAAGGCGCAGCAAAAGTATATATTGAGAATGACGGCCAGTCTTACTTAATTTTTGATTCAGAGAAATTATCAGAAAAAGCAGGCCTGCCTGGAATCACCAGCCTCTCCACACTTCAATCAGCTGATCCGACTGACAATAGCACCATCAAAATCAGCCTGGAATACGATGAAGACTCTGTTTACGATGACGATAATAATGGTATAGAATTTACCGATGGTATTATTGACTTTACAGTTAAAAACAGTATTTTTGATCTGGATGAGGAAAAGCTTTGTACAGAGTGGCTGATAGAATCTCTTGACAATAACACGGTTTCAAAAATCTGTCACGGTAATAAATTATGCTGTAATTTTATCAATTTAGAGCCTGCAGATGATCTATGGAACAATCCTTTCTATCTTAACTACAATGCATACGGTTCAAGTTATAGTAATATTGTAGCTGCTCAGATTTTATTTGTTGATTACAATTTAAGCCTCGAGAGTCCTTACACTAATATTCAATATTCCCAATTTATGAATTTATCGGCAGTATTTTATCCTGAGTTTATTGATTTTGATGATATTTGTTTAGAGAGCTGTTCATTATCTGGGTTTAACGACAGTTTGTATAACTTGATTATTGAAGTTGACGACGCAATCTTAAATTTAGATTCAATCAAGTACACAACCTTAAAAGATGTCCCTAACCGTGCTCCTTTCTTTAATGCAGTTCCTTCTTATAAGATTGAACCCGGAGAAAAATTAACAATAAATTTAAGCAGATACGCTTATGATCTGGACAACGATACATTAGTCTTTAGTTCTTCTTCTGCTGAGAATTTAACGATAGAAATAACAAACAACGCAGTAAGAATAACTCCTGACAACTTTCAGGGCAGGCGTTTTGTTTATTTTATAGCAAACGACAGTGTTGACATCGCTGTATCAAACACAATCGAGATTAACGTAGTTAAAAATCTTGTAATTAACAAATCCGAATCTCTCAAACAGGGCATTGCTGTTATCGGAAAACCAGTAAAATGGGTAAAAACTGTTGCGTTAAACGATACTATGACTAATTTAAGCATTAACATTTCCGATGAAGCGCTTAATTTCACTGTTAAAAAAGTGGTGTACGGTATTGATGAGGAAATATCAGCTGATAGAATAAAAGTTATCCATGAAGGTGTTAAAAAGAACGTCTCTGACTATGTTAATGAGAAAAAGGTTGAAATTATTAACAAAAAAATTATTAAATTAGAAAATTCAAAAAAAGAGCAGGCGCTCAACACTAAAGATCTAAAAGCAATTAATGAAAAGCTGGTTGATTATGAAAATGAAAAGAATCAGATTACCGGCTATGCTGTTTCAGTTTCTGAGACTAAAGGAATCCTGACAAAATTCTTAGAATTATTATTGGGTAGAGATATCACAGGTTTTGCAGTAAAAGAAAAAAAAGGTAAATCATTAGGCCATAACAAAACAGTTGAGATAATTATTGACGAAGAAGTTGAAGATGTTGAGATTGAATATTATACAGAGGCGCCAACCTCAACCGAAGTATTAGTAAATGACTTCACAAAACAGATCATTGTCTCCTCAGATGTACATTATGAAAACATCCTGACTTATACAAATATATCTCCTCAGGCCTCAGTTGATGCAATCAACCTTTACTGGCTTGTTAATGATACCCGAAAAGAATTCTCTTTTGAAGGGTTTGACCGGGATGGTGATAATCTGGTCGATTACATACAATGGATCACCCCTTCATTATCCAACCAGACATTCGAAATTGAGATTACAATATTAAATGTATATTCTCATCCAACCTTGTTTGGAAACTGGACAGTAGAGTTTGAGACTTCAGGAGCTGCTAACCTGACAATAACAGCGACAAGGGAAAGCAATTATACCTCTGAATACACAAGATGGACTGATTTCAGCGGGGATTCTGAGCTTTATGATCTGAAATTTTTAGGACTAAGATGCAGCAATACAACTTTAAATTATACATGGATAGGTGATAACTGCTCTTTAGATGAATGTTCGGTGTTTATTACAGGCTATTCCTGCAATCAGACGGGTTATGAAGTCAGTAATGTATTAACCCCAATAAAGCATGTCTTAAAGTTTGAGTATGGCGGACAGATTGCTTACGCTTATAATGATGTTACAACAGCGCCATGGATTAATTTCACCTCACCAACACCAGATAATGCTTCAACACAAACAGCAACAAATGTTGAGGTAAATATTTCAATTACAGAAGCTGCTGATTTAGATGAAGTGATTTATAACTGGAACGGAACTAATTTTACAATTTTTAATGATTCTTTGGTCTTAATGTATAATTTTGACAATGTATCTGACTTAAACGAGAATTCAACCCATGTTTTGGACATTTCCGGGCATGATAACAATGCAACAGTCATAGGCGCAACATGGAATGCAGGCGGAAAATACGGCGGCGCATTTGAGTTTGACGGTGATAACGATTATATAAGCTCTTTTAATCCTTACGATATCAATACTGGCAACTTATCGATATCTTTCTGGGTCTATCCTTATGAAGCTCCCTCTAGTAATCATCGGACCCTTATCTCAAACAGGTATGATACTTCCGGCACTAATTATAAGCTTGCAATCAACTATGACGATGATCCGCAGGGTACAATTTATGTTAATATTGTAGATGATTCAGAAACAGACTTTAATTCTGATTCAGCCCTTGCTTTAAATGCATGGAATCATCTTTTCTTTACGCGAAGCGGCAGCTCATGCAAAATATATCTTGACGGAGTGCTTGACAAAGAAGAAAGCTCTTGCGCAAGCGGCGACATCAGCAGCAATTCTGACTGGGTTATCGGAGTTACAGAGGATTCTGATATCTTTTATGGTTTAATCGATGAATTGAGGATATGGAACAGGAGCCTGACAGCTGCAGAAATCCAGATCCAGCATATGAGCAATCTAAAAAAGTACAATATTGAGAACTGGAGCCTATTCATTAACCAAAGCAAAAACTCAACTGATGTATTATCAGGCGGTATCTACACTTATCAGGCATTTGTCAAATCCCCTTCAAGTTATATAAACTCCACTGAGTTAAGGTATATTACCATTAATAATCCTCCAACAGTACATATGGTCGCGCCTTCTGATAACACCAAGACCGGCGCTGCTTCTTATATTCTATTTTGTAATATTACAGATACTATCGGCATCAAAAACCTCACAGTCTATGTCTGGAACCAGTCAGGCGGTATAAACTATACAAATACTACTATCCTTACTGGTATTGCTAACTCCACCAACTGGACTTACACTTTCCCATCTGGCGGTACCTTCACTTGGAATTGTTTAGGTTATGACAGCTCCGGAAGCAGTGTTTGGAGCACGGAAGGAAATTATACATTGATTTACGATCTGACTCCTCCTGGAATTAATTTTACTAATCCTACTATCGGGAATGGTACAATCCATACAGAACGTAATGTAGAAATTAATGTTTCCATCACAAATGCTGATGATTTGGATAAAGTGATCTATAACTGGAACGGAACTAATTACACGATTTATAACGATTCATTGGTTCTGATGTTTAATTTTGATAATGTTTCTGCTTTAGGTGAAGGAACAAGTGATAATATAACTGTTGATTTATCTAGTTATGGTAATAATGGGACCATCTATAACATGACTGAAGTTGGTGGAAATTATAC
>JBDRFR010000032.1:0-3805 GCA_043818675.1 Nanobdellota archaeon | reverse complement strand
CCTTGTGAAAAACAACGATCAGGTGGAAAATCCGCTCGCTGAGCTCGCTTTCCCATTTTCCACAAAAAACTGTCGTAGTTTGAACAAATTGGAAAGCACAAACTATAAAAACAACCACGAGGTTTAACATAGATGAATATTGCCTTATTATCAAATTTTTCAAAATTTCTAAAGGAAGCTACTAATATAACTGTACTGGACTTTGCAAAAGAGCTTAAGAAAAATGGGCATAATCCCTATATAATTACGGGTGGCAGACAAGGTTTGAAAAAACATGAACTTATTCAAGGGATCCCAGTATATAACCTGTACAATTTTAGTAAAATTCCCCTGATTTCAAATTTTTTAAATATTTTTTTATCCTACCCCCTTTCCATAAATAAGTTAAAAAGAAATGGGATTAAATTTGATATTCTGCACGGTTTTAGCTCGTCTCCAATTATTGTCCTGAGATCCGTATTTTCCAGATTATTAAATGGAGATGGTAAGATAATACATACAATAAAATCATCTCCCAAACAAAAGACCTGGACAGGTTTTGCCTGGCTATTAAACCTTGCCAATATTATTATTGTACAAAATAAGGTTGCTCTGAATGTGCTCACCAAGAAAGGCGCAAATCCAAAAAAAATGAGGGTTATCCATTCTCACATTAATATAAACAAGTTTAAACCGTTAAATAAAAAAAAGATTAAAAAAATATATGGTTATGCTAACAAAAAAGTAATTCTTAATTATGGCGCTATGTTGGAACAAAAAGGAGTGGATATCTTAATTGGTACAATACCTAAAGTTAGCAAAACAATTCCGGGTGTAGAATTTGTCTTTGTTTCACGATTTAAGCCCAAGGAAAAATATTACAGTGCATTAAGACAGTTTAGGAACGCAAAAATAATATTTAAGGATGTTAATATGGTCCATTATGTGAATCTTTCCGACATGGTCGTGTTGCCGTATCCAACCTTAGTTGGTACAGAAAGCAACCCATCATGCTTGTTGGAAAGTATGGCATGCAAAACCCCGGTTATTACAACTGACTTACCTGAACTTAGAGATATTGTTGAACCTAATATAGACGTTTTAATGGCTGATCCGGGAAATGTTAATAGCTTATCTGAAAAAATTATAAAATTATTTACAGATAATAAACTCCAAAAAACAATTATTGAAACCGCTTACATCAAGTCAAAAAAATTCAGTGTAGAGACTATAACTAAAAAAATATTAAAAACGTACAATGAAGCATTAAAAAAATAGTACCAGTTATGTACTGTTGTAAAAAAAATCAATGTTTAGGTTGGATAATCTTATAAAGATTTATTTGGATAAAGAAATAATTAGTATTTTTTTTAATATTCCAATGTAATCGTTAACCATTGGCCCACCGATATCGAGCGTCGTAAAATTTAGAAAGAAGGTTGTAGTCTGCTTTTACTTTCTTCATCATGACTTCATAAAGTGATGAATAGGGGATACGTGTATATTGGGTGTGCTTAATTTTCAATCGCTTGCGGACTTACTAATCTTCATGTAGTTTAATCTAAAGGTCTTTTGATGCGTACTCACGTGAATAATTAAATAAAATGGAACAACGTATATTGTATTTTTTGTAAAAGTATGATAGTTTTCTGACAGATTATTTTGAAAATATCGAGAATAAATTAGAGATGATTTCAATCAAAACATTTTTAAACAGCTATATATTTGCAACTAAAGATATTAAATGGATAAAACTCTGAAAAAAAAGAAAGAAGAGCTAGCAGATAAAGGCGCTATTAAAATTCAGCATAGTAAAGGTAAACTTACAGCCAGGGAAAGATTAAAACTTTTACTGGATGACGGCTCTTTTATAGAAACAGGAACTTTTGCACATCTTCAAAGCCATAATTTCAATCTGCAGGATAAAAAACGAAGTGGCGACGGGGTAGTAACAGGCTATGGCACTATTGCCAAAAGGCCAATTTATGTTTATGCGCAAGATTTTACATTCATGGGCGGGTCAATGGGTGAAATCCATAACAGAAAAATAGCAGAACTTATTGAGCTGGCAACAAAAAATGGCGCGCCTGTTATCGGATTAATGGACTCAGGCGGGGCCAGAATCCAGGAAGGCATTAATGGTCTTGACGGCGGCGGATCAATTTTTCTTAAAAATACATTAGCTTCAGGGGTAATACCGCAAATTTCTGCGATTATGGGGTCGTGTGCTGGAATTGCTGTTTACAGCCCTACTTTAACGGATTTTGTGTTTATGGTTGATAAAACAAGTTATATGTTTATTACCGGCCCTGATGTTATTAAAAGTGTTACTAATGAGACTATTGATTTTAACGGCCTGGGGGGCGCTAAAGTACATAACCAGAAAAGTGGGGTTGCGCATTTTGATTGTGCTGATGAGAAAGTATGCATTCTAATGATTCGAAAATTGTTAAGCTACCTACCCACAAATAATCTGGAAATGCCGCCGATGATTAATACCGGCGATAATCCCGAACGTAATAATGATTCGCTGGAAAAACTTGTACCGGCTGACTCCAAAAAAAGTTATGATATTATCGATGTTATAAATGAGGTGTTTGATAAAAACTCATTTTTTGAAGTTCAAAAAAATTATGCGCAAAATGCAGTTATTGGTTTTGCCAGGCTGAATACTAATGTTGTTGGAATAGTTGCTAACCAGCCAAAATACTTAGCTGGGTGCCTGGACATTGATAGTTCTGATAAAATTGCCAGATTTGTAAGATTCTGTGATTCGTTTAATATCCCATTAATTAATTTAGTTGACGTTACCGGATATTTGCCTGGAACCGACCAGGAACATAAGGGCATTATTCGCCACGGTGCAAAAATTCTTTACGCTTATTCCGAAGCAACTGTACCAAAAATTAGCCTTGTGATCAGAAAAGCGTACGGCGGCGCATATATTGCCCTTGTATCAAAAGATATGGGTTATGATAAAGTGATAGCCTGGCCAGGCGCTGAAATTGCGGTTATGGGCGCAGAACAGGCAGTAAACATCTTAAATCGAAAAGAGCTTGCAGATTCGAAAAATCCGAATAAATTACGACAAGATAAAATTAAAGAATTTTCTGAGGTTTTCTTAAACCCATACATAGCTGCAAGTCAGGGAAAAGTTGACATGATAATTGAACCCAAAGAAACCAGAAAAACATTGATTAAATGTTTAGATATGATAAGCAACAAAAGGGCGCAGATTACAGAAAACAGAAAATACAAAAAACATGGCAACTCGCCTCTGTAATAATATGTAATTAGAATGGAAGAGCTAATTGTAAAACTTGATGGGAAAGAATACAAAGTAGCAGTCGAAGAACTGGATAACTGCAAAATAAGAGTTCACCTAAACGGAAAAACATTTGAAGTGGAAACAAAAGCAGATATCGAAGAAGAATTGTTGCTTATAAATGATAAGAAAGCGAAAGCCGAAGGAAAAAATGTTGTTAAAGCTCCCCTTCCGGGCACCGTGGTTGCAATTAATGTGAAGATTGGCCAACAAGTAAAAGAAGGCAAATCTCTTATAAAACTTATAGCGATGAAAATGGAGAATGATATTCTCTCGCAAAAAGATGGCATTGTCAAGGAAATCCGTGTTAAAAAGAATGAAAGCGTAAATAAAGATGATGTTTTGGTTGTTATAGAGTAAATCTAAGGGATTGTTTCAAAATAAGTTGCCTAAAATAATAAAGTTTATATAGTAGTTCATTTCTATAATTTGTATGATCAAGAATGAATTAGATAATATGTGGCTGAAAATTTTAGCTAATTCTAATGAACTCCAAAGAAG
>JBDRFR010000031.1:0-40441 GCA_043818675.1 Nanobdellota archaeon | reverse complement strand
TGCCACAGGCTGATGTTACGAAGTTGCATGTTCGTAGCATTACATACAAACGTAACATTAGACGAATTAGACCAACTTGCATTTATTGGACTGATCAAAGTTGCATTTGGCGGTGTAGTATCCACAACACTAAAGGTCGCCATACTATAATTAATATTACCAGCTGAATCATTGACCCACACTTTAACAGTGTACAATCCGGTCATTGTCAAATTAGCAGGACCAAAAGTGAAATTAACATACTCATCATTGGAGCTAGCAAGTAAAGATCCGTTAGGATATGTTACATTAGTTATTACATAATCCTGGTTTAGGTCTGAAACATTCCAGCCAACATTAATGTGCTCGCTGCCAAACTCAATAATACTGTCATTAAAGTATATTTCTGACATTGGTTTAACAGTATCGACATACAATGTGAAGTTATTATCGCCCCAGTCAGAATTATTAGCAATATCATACACTAAACAGTTCCAGAGATAACCAGTATTATTATCAGGGATATTGCTAACATTAAAAGTTGTCGAGTTAATTCTGCCAGTGATATTCTTGGTTTGATTAAGTTTCCATTCACCATCAATATTATGCCACAAGCTGACGTTTCGAAGCTGCATATTGGTTGCGTTGCAGGCAAACGTAACATTAGACGAATTAGACCAACTTGCATTTATTGGACTGATCAAAGTTGCATTTGGCGGTGTGGTATCAACAACACTAAAGGTTGCTATGCTGTAATTGATGTTACCAGCTGAATCATTGACCCAGACTTTAACAGTGTACAACCCGGTCATTGTCAAATTAGCAGGACCAAAAGTGAAATTAACATACTCATCATTAGAACTGGCAAGTAAAGATCCGTTAGGGAAAGTGACATTAGTTATTACATAATCCTGGTTTAAGTCTGAAACATTCCAGCCAACATTAATGTGCTCGCTGCCAAACTCAATAATACTGTCATTAAAGTATATTTCTGACATTGGTTTAACAGTATCGACATACAATGTGAAGTTATTATCGCCCCAATCAGAATTATTAGCAATATCATACACCAAACAATTCCAGAGATAACCAGTATTATTGTCAGGGATATTGCTAACATTAAAGCTTGTCGAATTAATTCTGCCAGTTATATTCTTGGTTTGGTTAAGTTTCCATTCACCATCAATATTATGCCACATGCTGACGTTTCGAAGCTGCATGTTGGTTGCGTTGCAGGTAAACGTAACATTAGACGAATTGGACCAGCTAGCATTAATTGGACTGATCAAAGTTGCATTTGGCGGTGTAGTATCAACAACACTAAAGGTCGCTATACTATAATTAATATTACCAGCTGAATCATTGACCCAGACTTTAACAGTGTACAATCCGGTCATTGTCAAATTAGCAGGACCAAAAGTGAAATTAACATACTCATCATTAGAACTTGCAAGTAAAGATCCGTTAGGATATGTTACATTTGTTATAACATAATCCTGGTTTAAATCTGAAACATTCCAGCCAACATTAATGTGCTCGCTGCCAAACTCGATTATACTATCATTAAAGTATATTGCTGAAGTTGGCTCAACAGTATCAACATAAAACGTATAGTTATTTACAGCAAAATCACTATTATTTGACCCGTCCACTGCCTCGCAATTCCATAAATAGCCGGTATTGTTATCATTTACACTGCTTACATTAAAGCTGGTCTGATTGGATTCAACAGTCATATTTTTACTTTGGTTCAGCTTCCATGACCCATCAATATTATGCCACAGATTGATTCTTGTAAGATGAACATCTGTTGCATTACAGATAAAAGTAATATTTTCAGAATTGGACCATGTATTATTTTTAGGCGATACAAGCGTAGAATTTGGAAATATCGTATCAGTAACATTAAACAAGATTTCACTGAAAAATATTTGATAATTATTACCAATTGCCGATCCATTAGGAGCTAATCTAACCCTAACATACCCAAAACCGTCCTGAGTATGCGCAATTGCAGTAATATTAATCGATACCCACGTATCAATATCTGCACTTGTAAACGTATAATTTGCTTTTAAGCTTGTCTCAACAGTTACATTGTCTGTATTATACGCAAAGATAATAACAGGATACGGGTCTGCCTCAATGTTATCCAGCTGCACCTTTAAGAAGACATCATCAAACAATGACATTTCTGTTAGATTGAGAATATTTAAAGCTGAAACCCTATCGCCTGCCCTTGCCATAGCATAATCAACAGTTCCAAAATTATTGTCTGTAAGAGCGATTGTGACATCTGTATAAGTTGTGCCTGTCTCATCTGATTCCAAGTTATCTAAAGTCCCGGTCCTTTGAATCAGGTCTGGTGTCAATAACCCTGCACCAGGATCAAATCCTTTTATCTCACTGCCGCTCAGACTTCCAAAATCAAACGTTAAATTAACAGTATAAGCAGTTCCGCCAGCTTTCAACGTAAAATTAACAAGTTTTGTTTTTGTCCCGTTAACGCTCATATTCCATTCCCAATAAAGCCCGCCTTTAGTCCCGACAGAGGGGTCTGAGAAATATATCACACTATCATTCAAACTTGTCTGGCTGTAATTAAATCCTGAACCCATCTGTCGCACTACTTCATCACCTGTACTATTTGTTAGGCTAATATTATCTAAAATCCCATTTAAACCGATATCAAAACTGTCAATAATCCATTTTAGCTTAACATCGCCTATAATATTATCACCCATGTTTTTAATATCAAAAGATAGATTGTCCATTTTTGAATTGGAGCTAACGCTCTTTGTATAATTGATCCGGATCTTATGATTAGCATTCACGCCAGAAAATTGGACAAATGACCTGTTAGTATCATCCACTCCTGTCCTGCGCACATCAGTAGAAAAGTTGCTAAAATCAAGAATTAGCGAATTATTAATTATTAACATCCATCTAGACCTAAACCAACTGTTAGCAATACCGGATGAATCAAATCCAATGTATTCCTCCGATTCATTCACCCACCAATCAACTTGTGTGTCCGTTGCCAGATGATAATACAGCATATCATCAATTATTCTACGCTCTGCATATGAAGTATTTGAATAATATGTGCGCAAAGGTGTTATCTCAATCTCTACTGAATTTACTGTTCTTGCATCACCTTCTGAACAATTAGACGTAATATTGATAATATAACTGCCCACAGTAGTCCCGTTAAATCTCCAGGCAATGCTGGATCTGCTGCTCCCGTTAGACAAATTACCGACCGATTGCTGATTGCTGATCAAAAGTGTTAAAGAAGTGTTATAATCCACAGACAGGTTACATGTATTGATCGAGCCGTTAAGAGCTGTCGTAGATGCATTAACCCAAAAAGTCTCATTCTCGTACCTGTTGATAAAATAAGTAGGATAATCAATAGTAATATTAGCAACAGACCTCACAACTGAAAAATTGTACTGTTTCCCGAAACCAATATTGCCAAGACTGTCATTCGTAAATATCTTAAATGCCGCATGCTGCCCTGAACTCAAGTTCTTTGCATCGATTGTATAATTATACCTTCTATTTCCACTGGTTCCAAAATAATTAACAACTGAGTAATTTGTTATGATCCCTGTCCAATTGCCTTCTATTAGCAGGTTCCCAATTGTAATATTATCAGTAACATTAACGTATATTGTCAAATTTTTAAAATTGAACACAACTGAATGCGACTGCGAAACATTCAGGATTGAAGGGCTGGTTGTATCAATCCTAAACTCTTTTGTCGCAGACCGATTATGGTTTAGTACCCGATCATAACAAGAGATATTCCATTTAAAATTCCCCTCAGGTATAGCTGAAATATTAAAGTATGAATAACTACCATTCCTTACGGATGCATTAGTCATGTTAAGCGCATTATTTAAGTACAATGAACAGTTTAGAATTTTGAATGTGTTATCAGTTACAGTATAGTTTAATAATACCCAATTATAACTGGTATTAAAATGATCTAATGGCCCATTCAGGACAATAGCAGGTTCTGTTCTGTCAACAATTATTGTCCTTGTCTCGCTGGTGTTTGAATTATTAAAATCATCAATACAAGTAACATTCCACTGATACACTCCTTCCAAAAATCCGCCAACAGAATAGTTAGTAAACTCTTCATCAATGCTTCCAAAGTCTGATACATTTACCACCCCATTAATGGTCAGGTTACAGCTTAGATTATTATCAATCAGATCATCGGCTGTCCAGTTAAAGTTTATCGGCTCATTTGAGATATTATGATTATTAACTGGTTTGCTTAGGGTAATTTTAGGCGGTGTTGTATCAGGCTTAATCTCAAAAAGTGCTTTGCCGTATCCATTATTATAAAAAGGAGGTTTACGAGCAAGCGAAACAATCGAATAATTATCATAACTTTGGTTTGTTGCATTAAAAACAAAATTAAAGATACCATCTGGACCAGCTTCACCGTCAATGTTAAATACTTTTGCTTCTTCTGAGCCGTTCTCGCTGGTTGGTTCATCTGAAACATATCTTTTTACAGTCACATTATCCCAAAGGCCGATAAACTGAACACTTCCAGCGCCAAATCCTCCTGCATCAGATAATCTATGCGTAATATTTGTGTCATTATAGCTTAAGACCTGCGTATTATTTACAAATACCTTCAAAGCTGTTGCAGTATCATTCAGATCATACACAATGAATCTGAACCTATAATATTTTCCATAGCTGAGCGTGCCAATTTTCGAACTGTTCAGGCTTTTTTTTGCACCATTAATATACCTGCCAATTTCTGCAGGAAGAATATTTCCGGCAGTCGGGATATCCATATAATAATAGTTGCTTCCGTTGATTCTTGCTCCAAGCTCAAAATAAGAGGTTACCCCTCCAGGACGTCCGAGAGCCTGCTGTTGTATCTCTACCATAACATCCCTTATTGGCCACTCTTCCCTTCTGATTGATTTTCCTTGGTTAGCCGCTTCGCTGGAATATTGTATAGTCCCAAAACTGTGGGATAATTTATCGTCAGGATCTTCATTAGCATTATCAAACGCTTTTGTTGTGTTATACTGCGATAGTGTATTTGTATCAAACTCATCATAATAAAAATATATATTTGATCTTGCGAAAGGAGCCTCACCTGGCGTTTTATTTCCATAATATACATAATAATGGCTGTCAGAACCATTCCTGATTATATCCTTTTGAGTTTTGAAATATATATAAGTATCAGCCGTATTAATATTTGATATAATCCTATCAAGCTGTATTAGCGTATTTGTCTCATTATTGAAATACACTATCCTAAGGTCTGACCCATCAGCATTCATCTTATTTTGGCTTACTGGAATCAGAGTATTTAGCGTATAGTTAATGGTATAATTAGCAAACAGTGTTCCATTGAGCTTGTTTGTTATATTAATAAACTGTCTGTAACTATAGCTTGTATTCCACCACGGAATTTGTGTATTAGCTCTGATAATAGCAACAGAAAGATTTGAGCTTAGCTTGTTTCCAAATTTATCTTCAGACAATATAGTTATATTGGCAAGTTCTGAATCAAACTCCACACTTTCATACTTTTCTTTATCAGTTAAAACATTTACAGCTATCGAAGTAGCCTCCCTGATTTTTAGAATATAAGTTTTGCTCTCTCCTTTGTTTAGAGCAACAGATGCATCTGTACATGTTACATTCCAGAGATAATCCCCATCCTGGAAATTCAAGACAAAGAAGCTGTTTGTCTCATTTTCAGAAACAAGCGTACTATTTGTCATATTAAAAGTCCCATTTATCATTATACTGCAGTTGCTGATGTCTGACAAGCTGTCATTTACAGTATAATGAAAAGTTACATCATTATAAGATAAAGTAGTATCATTTTTAGGAGATGTTATATTAACTGTTGGCGCAACAATATCAGGCGCAACAATAAGCGTTCTTGTTTCTGAATAGTTTTTATTGCCTGCAAAATCCGTGCACGTTACATTCCATATATAATTACCAAACAAAAATCCTGACCTCGTAAAGTTCTGCTCAATTCCTTTTGTTATGCTGTAATTTGTCATATTTGTGCTTCCATTTATTATCAGGCTGCAGTTTGTAATCCGCAGAGTCGAATCAGTCACATTATACACAAAGACAACATTATTTCCATCAACATCCTGTGTAAGGTTGCCAGGCGCAAGCAGCCTAACCATAGGTTCTGTTCGATCTATTGAAATATTAAATCTTGTATCATTGAAGCCAATATTATTAAGGCTGTCATTGATATATGCTCTTACTTCATACATTTTCCCTTCAGACAAACCCCCGGTATTCCAGACACATTGAGGGTTATCCGTATAATTTACACAGATTAAATTCCAGCTTAAAGAGCCGCCTGCTCTATAATAAAATAACGTGCTGTTCACGCCGATACCAGAGCCATCATCAATAGATGCATTAACAATATAATTGGCAGCGGATATATTAGTGAGATTAGCAGGCAGGTCAATAGTCATAGCAGGTGGAGTATTATCGATCCGAATGAATCTTGAAGCAGATATATTCCTATTACCGACCGAATCAATACAGCTCACGTTCCAGCTGTAATGTCCATCTATAAGATGATATACTGTAAAATTAATTACACTTCCCTTAGTTATCGTTTTATTTGTCTTATTGGTAGTCCCATTTAATTCCAGGCTGCAATTCACGATATACGAAGTCTCGTCTGTAACATTATAATAAAATGTCACATTCTCCTTGTTCCAGCTGTTATCAGCCGGCCCTTCTAAAAGTATTTTTGGCTTCTTTCGATCAATAGTGATATTATAACGGGTATGATTGTTCCCAATATTATTTTCACTATCATTAGCATATACCCTTATCTGGTACCTGCTTCCATCAGGTATGGATAGAACATTCCATGAGCAATTATAAGGTGCGGCTCCATCTGGATCATTACATGCAGATTTCCACATGTCTGCTTCATTTTCCCGATATTGGAAAGTCACAGCATCCACTCCACTTCCCTCATCAGAAACTGTAGCATTCAACACATAATAATTGCTGGTTATGTTAGTTCCGTTCAATGGCTGTTTTAAAGTTGAACTCGGGCCTATATTATCAATGCCAATCACAATATATGTACTGTTCGTAAGCCAATCACTATCAGTAACATTAACTCTCAGATAACAGCTCATGGTCTCATTTGGGCATTGTATCTGCTCAGATGTATTAAATGTACAATTTCTTTCCTGTCCAAAACATATCAAAGTTGGAGATGAAAAATTGCTATTGTTATCAATTTCAAAAGAGTAGTCTATTATTGCCTGATCATCTGTTGACGCGGTAGCATTTAAAATCTCTATTCCAGAAAGCCATGTTCCATTCAATGGGTATGTAAATGCAGCAACAGGATGGTCATTTATTGATATATTTACAGCCTCTGCAGAGATATAAGATCCTACATTACTAGAATTTGCTCCGCACCATACATTCCAGTGTGTTGCGCCAGCATCAGTTGCAGATCTGATAGTAAATGTGTAATTGCAGGGTGTCACATTTCCGGCAGATAAATTCCCGCAAAAGTAACTGTTATCATAATTAACAAGATACTGTGAAGAGGATATTAATTCAGATGCGCCGCCGCTTAGGTTATACTGCACACTCAGCCATACATTTGAACAATTCTGCGGCTTATCATCACAGACAACAAGGCATGTCTGGTTAAAGGTATAGTTAAGGCCTGTTTCTGACTCATTTATCTCCAGATTTGTTTCAGGATAAGTCATGTTTACAGTAAGGCTTCCTATGCTTGAGATGTTCCATGATAAGCTTACTAATGTATTGTTAATATTGCCTGCAGTATCATTTGCATATACATATGTCCAATTAAACACGCCGACTTTCGTCATCTGCATCTCTGCGGAATATACTCCGTCGCCATTTACTTTATCGCACGAACTGGCCAAATCATCGCTCAGAAATACTTTTTGAACAATATTGTCCGGATCTCTAACCCTTGCCCATGTTTTGTTTATGCCGGATATTGTATCACTTATCGTAACATTCAGGCAAACGTACTTTGTGATATTTGATCTTGTTACATTCCTGTTCGGATTATTTAATGCTGGAAAGCTCAGATCAACCTTAACTAATCTGCCAGCAGTTGTATTCTCATTGCCAACATTATCAGAACAGTTTATTCTCCAGGCATAGCTTCCCGAATCAAATATCTGGCTTATATTCTGGTCTCTTTTTTTCTGCACGCTAAAGTTTGTCTTGTTATAGGTTCCGTTGATAATCAAGCTGCAGTTTGCAATCGATAAAAGCTCATCAGTAACATTATACTCAAACAACACGTTTTTAGTCGAATTTTTACGCCAGATATTATTTAGAGGCTTGATCAGCCTGATAAACGGTTCTGTCGTATCGACAATCAGAGTCCTGTTATTTGTTATGTTATAATTGCCTGCAGAATCATTTAACCACACATAATAGCTATATCTTCCATCGGCCAGGTTAGACAGCGTAAAATTACTATAGTTTATTGAATATTTTCTCAGAGCATTCTGCGTGCCGTTCCAGCGCAGGATTATAGTATCCCTATTAATCTCAGTATGCGTTGCATTGATAGTTACAGTATCGATGCTCTGGTTTGTCCGATTTTCCGGTGTTGGATAGATATAATCTATCTTAGGATAGATATTATCAAGTATTATCCGCCGGGTTCTGGTGGAGTTAATATTCCCTGCCCTATCCACATGGACCACATTATAATAATATTCTTCATTAAAATCGACGATATTTGTAAAATTGACAGAACTGGCTCCGTCAGTTTTATTTGTAATGTTCAATAGATCCCAGCTGGAATTATACAGGTAAAACCTGGTGACATTGGTATTATTCTCGGCGATTGTCACATTCACATAGATGAACCTTCGATTAAAATAGCTATCATTATCTTCAGTCCCGCCGGAATAATCTATCTTTGGAATTATTGAGTCAAGCGTTATCTTCCTGGTTTTAGTAAAATTCCTGTTTCCTGCCTTATCGCTTACAGTCGCATTATAATAATAGGCCATATTAGAGTTAAGCCCTGTAAAATTAATATTGTTTATAGCAACTGAATAATTGGTCTGGTTGATCATATGCAGGCTTGAATTATACAGATAAAAGGTTATATTATCAAAATTATTTTCAGTAAACGATACATTAACAAAGATATAATCTCTATTAAAGTATGTATCATTATCAGCGGTCTTTCTTCCGAATTCCATCTTTGGCATTACTGTATCAACATATACAGTAAGATTTGATCCATTAAACATCCAATTTTTTGCAGAATCATTGCAAAATACGTTCCAAACATAGTTGCCATCAGCCAGGTCTATGCTGATTGTATCTTGATTACCGCTTACAGCGCCCATGTTTGTCTCATTTTCACCCCACGCTGTATCATTATGATATAATACGCACGCATCCAGATTAGTATCATAGCTTGTATACTTAAAAGAAACCGCAGCACTTGAACTCCACGTTGCATTGATCGGCTCATCCAACCTGACTTTTGGATCGCTGTCATCAAGGGTTATCTTTCTGGTCTTAGTGGAATTTCGGTTTCCTGCCTTATCTATATGCGTCACATTATAATAATAAGCCTCGTTGGCGTCAAGATTGTTTGTAAAGTTAACATACGAAGTGCCGTCAGTTATGTTTGTAATATTGATGATATCAAAAGTGGAATCATACAGGAAGAACCGTGTTACATTTGTATTATTTTCAAAGATTGATACATTAACATAGATATAATCACGATTGAAATAACTGCCATTGCCTGCTGTACCGCCAGAATATTCTATCTTTGGGATTGATGTGTCAAGAGTTATCTTTCTTGTCTTAGTGGAGTTTCTGTTTCCTGCTTTATCTACATGCGTCACGTTATAATAATATACTTCGTTAGTGTCAAGATTGTTTGTAAAGTTAACAAAAGAAATGCCGTCAGTTATATTTGTAATATTGATAATGTCAAAGGATGAGTTGAACAGATAAAAATGCGATACATTGATATTATCTTCCACAATCGACACATTAACATAGATATAATCACGATTAAAATAACTGTCATTATCCACTGTGCCGCCGGAATATTCTATTTTTGGGATTGACGAATCAAGAGTTATCTTTCTTGTCTTAGTGGAGTTTCTGTTTCCGGCCATATCAATATGCGTCACATTATAATAATATACTTCGTTAGTGTCAAGATTATTTGTAAAGTTAACAATAGAAGTGCCGTCGGTTATATTTGTATTATTGACCAGACCAAAAGTTGAGTTGTACAGGTAAAACCTCGTCACGTTAAAGTGTGATTCATTGACCGTAACATTTACATAAACATACCATCTGTTAAAATAACTATTATTATCCGCAGTTTTGCTTCCATAGCTAATCCTGGGCACTACACTATCTATGTTGACAAGCCAATCAGCAGAACTATTCTCATTTCCATAGCTATCAGTGCAGTTAATATTCCAGCTGTAGCTTCCATCTAAAAATCCATTAATTGAAAAGTTATTCTGTTTATTTTCAATTACAGTATAATTAGTCCTGTTGACAGTATTATTTATTATGATGCTGCAATTTGATATATTAAAATTATCATTTGGTATATAATAGAACATAATATTGCCATCACTATCCCATGTATCATTTTTAGGATTATTTAATGCAATCGTTGGATAGGCAAAATCTTTAACAATGATATGCGCAATTGCGCTTCCAATCATATTTGAGTAAGTAGATGTTGCAATGCATCGGATATTCGAGTATTTTGAGATTTGATTTCCTTTTAATGTGAAATTTACAGTTTGGGACGAGTTTATCTGGCCAACCACTTGCGGATTTGTTCCGCCGACATAGACCAGGTTGCCTGATTCATCGCCTACATCTGCCCAGCTTGCTTCGCTTGTATTGATCTGGATATAGACTTGTGTATCATAACACCAGCCCTGTGTGCAGTTTACAGTGCAGGTTGCATTGAATGTGTCGCTTTCATTTACAGTATAAGCATCGATAGGGTATGTCAGGTTGACAGCAACATCGCCCAGCTGGTATGAATATATGCTAAACCCGCTATTGTCCGGGCTGTCCCAATCATGATACATTGTCTCTGCTTCGCCTGCCACCTTATTTATATAAACTGTAAGCCTGAATGTATCCCCTGAATCCATATAAATTTCGCTTGCCGGAGAAGCGCATGAAGCGCTGCGCACAGCTTCTGTTGCAGGGACAAAAACATCATCCTGTACTGAACAAAGCTCAGCATACCCGCCTCCAACATCATACTCAAGCTTCCAGTAAGCATAGCCAGTATCTGAATCAGTGCTGTCAAAATTGCCTGAAAATATTACTGTTGTTGAAGCCGGGACAAGCAGCCCATTAGGCCCGAAATTAGCATCATCGACAACAACTGCTGATACAAACTTCTGAAGTCCAATAGTAAATCTATCCTTGGTTATTGAAACCCTGTCTGCTCCGGCTTCTGTCGTGCCTGAAAGATTAATTTCGTTATCCGGATTCCTTGCAAGGTTTGAGCCGTGGGCTGTTTCATAATATGTGATCAACGGGACTGCCACACTTATGCTGATATTTCTGATCTCAGACTGGTTTATGTTTCCGGCCTTATCAGTGCAGTTTACGCTCCAGTTATGATCGCCGTTTGTCAGTACTGCGGAAAATTGCTGCGTCGTATTCCTTGTAATAGTCGTATCAGGTGTTCCTGATAAGGCTCCGTCAATTATTAGCGAACAGTTTGCCATCTTAAAATTATCAGTCACATTATAGAAAAAATTGACTGAAAATGAGCTTGTCACAAGCTCATCAGGCGCAGGCCCCACTAGATAGGTCTTGGGATCATAATTATCAGTAGTGTACAAGAAAGCATTAGTGGAATTTCTATTATGCCCAAGACTATCATACGCAAGCACTTTCCAATAAAATTTAGTGTTATCTTTAAGCTGTTCAGAAGCAGCAACCTGGTAAGAATGATTTGTTGCATTCCCGCCGACGATTTTAAACCTATGGTCTATGGATAAAAATTTGATATCATCATCAAAGATGATAGTATAATTATCAAAATTTGGATCGACTGGTATTGTCCAGTTCAAAAAAGGCGTCCTGTTTATAGTAAAAGTATTATTGGCTGCTCTTGTCAAGCTGAACAATGTAGGCGCAGTAGTATCCACTCTTAGGCTGAAATTTGTCTGGTTAAAAGCGTAGTTTCCTGCACGGTCATAACACCTGACATTCCATACATAATACCCGTCGCGAATATGAATCGCGCTGAAATTATTCTTGATTCCATAGTCAATGCTGGTGTTTGTCTGGTTAAGCCCCCAGGTGCCAGAAAAATTGCCAAAAAGCGAGCAGTTCTTAAGATTAGTATCTCTGGGTGTATAATTAAACATAAGATAATTGCTGTTTGTCAATGAATCATTCAAAGGCTGGTTTAAAGCGACCAGCGGCGATAATGAATCAAGCGTGATCTTTCTTGTTTTTGTCCTGTTCCATAGGTCTGCCTTGTCAATGATTGTGACATTATAGTAATATACCCCGTCATAGCCCGGCAGATGCGTAAAATTAACGTATGAGATTCCGTTAGTTATATTTGTAATATTTATAGCGTCATACGTTGAATTATACAGATAAAACCGGGTGATATTTTTGTTATTTTCTACGATAGAGACATCAACATAGATATAATCCCTGTGATAGTAGCTATTATTATATGCAGTGCCAGCTCCAAAATTAATTTTAGGGACCGATGTATCAAGCGTTATCTTCCGGGTTTTTGTAGTGTTCCTATTTCCCGCCTTATCTCTGACAGACACATTATAATAATAAGCCATGTTGGAATTAAGCCCTGTAAAATTAATATTATGCACACCAGCTGAAGAATTTGTCTGGTTTATAATACGCATACTTGAATTATACAGATAAAAAGTTATATTATTAAAATTATTTTCAGTATAAGTCACATTAACATACACATAATTTCTGCTGAAATACGTATTATTATCAGCCGTCTTATCACCAAATTCTATCAGCGGTTTAACTGTGTCAATATTGATTGTCCGGTTGGACTCGTTGAATGCATAATTGCCGGCCGAGTCATTGCACCACACATTCCAAACATATCTCCCATCAGGCATTTTAACCGGAGTTATATCTTGTACCCCGTTAACTGCGCTCATGTTTGTTTCGTTCTTACCCCAGAAACTGTCATTATTGTATAATACACAGGCACCCAGACTGCTATCATATCCAGTATACTTAAACAAGACACTGGCACTTAAGCTCCATGATGCATTAGACGGCGAATTCAGTCTTATTTTTGGAGGTGTATTATCAATCTGAATTGTTATATATGTACTGTTCGAAAGCCCATCTGTATCGGTTACGTTCAGCCTTAGATAACAGTTAAAGCTGCTGTCAGCGCACTGGCTTTGGTTGGATGTGTTAAAGCTACAGTTTGGATCAGCGCCTTTGCATATTAATGAAGGGGTTATAAAACCTGCATTATCATCGATCTCAAAGCTATAGATGGACAGATTTTGGTCATCTGTTGAAGCAGACCCGTTGAGGATCTTGATCCCGCTTAGATATGACCCATTTTGTGGATACGTAAATCCTGCAGCAGGAAAATCATTTATTGTCAGATTGACTCCAAGTTCCGAATAATCAAATCCTGCATTTTCTGAACTGCCTTTACACCTGATCTCATATGTTTCCCCTCCTGCTGTTTTACCGACTGTAACATTAAAGGTCTGGTTGCAGCTATCCCCTTCATTTAGGGTGCCGCAGCTTTTATTATCAAGATTGTTAATAAAAACACCTGTGCCGGTTGTCAGGTCCAGTCCATTGCTTTGGACAAATATATACACCTCCTGGCAAGGCTCTGATGAATATGGAGCGCAGGTTACATTACACGCAACAAGATAGCTGCTGTTTCTTTTGTTACTGGATTCGTTAAGTTCAAAATCATCTAGCGGACCGGTCATCGTGGCGTTGATTTCAATATCAGAACTTGCTGACCAGTTCAAGGTGCCGACAGTATAGGATATATTTTCATTTCCAGCATGGTCAAAAGCAAGAGTATGCGTCCAATTATACTGGCCGTCTTGCGTAGCCCTAATAGCAGCAGACCAGACATTCCCGCCGGCGTTGCCGCAGCCGCCAGTCACGTTTGAAAGGCGTTCAACAACAGGCCCGCTGGGATAATTTATCGTAGCATTTATTTCCTTAATCTTTGAAAACGTATCTGTTGCACTCAGATTGATACAGACATATTTATTCACGCCCGGGTTTGTATCATTGATCTTAAAGTCATACACAAACGGATAGGTATTATCCACCCGGATGACCCTTTTCTCAGACTGGTTAATATTATTAAGCTTATCAGAACAGTTAATATACCAACTATATCCCAGGCTATTCAAAAATGAGATATTAAAATACTGGGATGCCGATGGAACGATTGTGGTATTTGTCTTATTAAGCTTATCATCTATCACAAGGCTGCAGTTGGAAACGCCCAAAAACGCATCGCTAACATTATATCTAAAAGAAACAAGCCCTTTATTATTCCAGCTATCGTTTGAAGGATATTCCAGATAAATTAAAGGAGGCTTTGTATCGATCCGAATCGTCCTTGTCTCTGTTGCATTAGTATTTTTAGCAGTGTCATTCATCCATACATAATAGGTATAAGTTCCATCCTGCAAGCCAACGATGGTCACGTTTGAATATCCGTTTGATGAATGCTTTGTCTTATTTTTTATATTGTTTAGATAGAACACAACATCATCAGGATTAGCATCAACATGTGTCACATTGACTGTAAAATTATTGATGCTTTGGTTGTAACTATTGCCAGGCGTCGGGCCTGTAAAATTTATTTTTGGCTTGATTGTATCGATAATAAGATTATATTCAGGAAGCGTATCGCTTCCTCCGGCAGTATCATTCATAAAAACACTGAAGTTGTAGACACCGTCTGGAAATACCACAGTGAAATTTACATATTTATTGCTCCCTCCTGAATATCCTTTGCTTTGGTTAACAGTTCCGTTCACAAACAGCTGCGCCTTATCAGGATTATTGGGATAGTTTTCTGTATAGCTTGCGTTGATCTTTATTATCGAAACATTCCTGATGCTGTTATTTGCAGGCGTCGGATACAAGTATGCAATAAGGTTAGGCGCTGTCGGGTCAACCTTGACCAGCCTTTTTTCAGAGTGCCCTATGATCGCTCCTGGCGAATCATCAGTACAGTTCACATACCAATATATATCACCCCATGGAAGCCCGGGATAGGTGATGCTGTTTTTTGCCGACTTTGAGATTAGGCTTTCATTCGCTTCAGGCGGAAGCCCCTCTACGTATAATATGCAGCCTGTTATCTTTGACGCATCTGACACATTAAAATAAAAAGTGACCTCCGCACTGTCAGAAAAACTTTTATTTACAGGGCTGTCCAAAGTAACATTTGGCGCTGTTATATCAGTCACGTTCAACAGATACGTTGTCCTGTTCGCTGAATAATTCTGGCTTGTTTCATATATTAAAGTAAAATTATAATGCCCAGGGTAAGAGAATAATGCATAATTGGATATCGGAGAAGGGCCGTCGTTAAATAGAGAATCATTAAGATATATCTGGATATTCTGCCTGTCTCCGTTAAGGATCGACCCGTTTACTGCAATATAATTATCCTCGTCTATAGTAAGATTTCCTTCTTTATAGTCCAAGGTCAGATTTATCTTGGACTCAGCCTTTAATACCCTAAACCTCCACTGCGGAGTCTTGTTCCACTGGGCTTTTGTATCGTTTGCCCATACTTTCCAATAATGGTCTCCTGCAGGCAGAACAACAGAATAATTATAGATACCGTTATTTGCATTACCATAGACCCTGTTCATGCTATAGTTATCCGTATCGCCTGAAAAATTACTCTCAAACCATACCGTGCTTACTCCGACTGTATCATTCCATGAGATATTAAAGTAGCTCCTTTTAGTCGGCGAATAGACAGGGCGCAAGTAAGTAAGATTTCTGACCCATGCTGGCGCCAGATCATCCATTGTGGTAACTGTTACATAAAGCTGGTCATGATACACATTTGTACCCTGAGGACATGCTTTATTACCGCCATAAGCAGCAAAAGCTATTCTGATATAATTTGTATCATTCAAGGCTGCAGCTATATTAGAACCGGTTATCGGCGCCGCTGTTAAAGTGCCGTCCCCTGTATCACAAGTGCGTTCGCTTGTAAATTCAATGTAAGTATTATCACCACCCCACTTCTTCCATGCGCCTCTCAGAGTAGTACCCGCACCCGAGGTTTTAACACAATTACCGTTCCAGCCTATATCAATTTGCGTAATCAAAGATTTGTCTACTGGTATTTTAATATCCAGGATCGCCTTATTAGCTGCACTCCAGTCACCGCCCCAGCCGCCGCTTGATGCCAATGTACCCATCACTAGATAGTTGCTGTTATCGTCAAGAACAGTGTTTCGCAGTGTTCCGGAATCCGGGCTTGTGCCAGCGCATCTTCCGCCGTATGTCGAGAAATTCGCGCCGTAATAACTGTCGACGGGGTCAACTGCAAGATACCATGCTCGCGCCTCTTCAAATATCATCGAATTATAATACACTTTCGCAGGCCCGATCTCGTACAGGTCAGGAGTCCGCAGCGGAGGCCTTGCAGAATAGCTGATAGAAGAGCCGTTGACTAGATCCTCCCATGTTAATACTATCTTATTGCCCTCTCTTTTTACCTCAGAACTTCCATCGTCAACTAAAGTGAAATTACCAGGCAGCACTTCGCTAAAATTGAACGTTTCAGAATCTGTGTAAGACACAATCCTTATTGACGAGTTGATGGGCTCTTTCCAGGGGTCTGTTGTAACCGGGGTTTCACGAAGTATGTCAAACTCATAATAATCCTTGACAACAAAATAAGATTCCATCGAATTATTGACCCCCTCGCTTAACGCGCTGACCACCATTGAATAATTCCCTGTAAGGCTTGTTTGTAGATGGTCAAGTTCGTATATCCCTTTGCTGGTTTCTAAGATATCTCCGCTGCTTGTTGTATATCGATAAACAGTATTATCCGGAGCAGTCAGAAAAACAGTAACATCAGAATCAGCAACTAGATGCCCTTCAATATCCAAAACAACGATTATGATCTCAGCAGTTTCGCCAGGATGATATATTGATTTTTTGGTATTTATCGATGCAACACCAGTTTCAGCATAGCCTGGGTCAACAGCGCTTAGCGTAATATTATAATCTTCTCCAGGCATAATATCCATAATCTTCTTCCATTCGCCGTAACAGCTTTGTGTTGAAAAATTCCAGTCCCTGCACTTCCATAGCTCAGTCCCTTTTGCCTCAACAGTCATTGTAGCATTTGTAAAATTTAAGTTAGAAGGGTCAATTGCAAAAGAATTCTTAACATCCTTTGATATCTTAATCTTCTCTTTTGGTACATCATCAATCTTTAGGTCAATAGTCTGATTTTCGCCTATATCCAGATTCTTAAACTGGATATTTTTGATTTTCCTGTTTTCAAAATTAAACTCAACATCATATTTTGTACTGTCCAGTTTCTTATACTTTATTTTATAGCTGACAGGTTCATCTGACGAATCCTTTATCCCTATCTTTTCTTTTAGCTGCAGTTCATCCGGTGCAGTTACATTCCGCACCCTGATAAGATTATTCTGCAGTGTAGTGATCCACACCTTGGCCTGCTCCTGCTCTTTAGGCTTTTTCTTGCTCCCGAAAGGTATTTTCTCAGGCGGATTGATATAATATGTTGTGGTCTCCCCTTTCGGCTCAGGCGGCTGATACTTTTCCTCGGCTGGCGCCTGCTCTTCAGGCTGCGCTGCTATTTCCGGCTCCCCCTCATCAGACAATGATTCAGTCAGCTCCTCTGTAAGATTTACATTTTCAGTCGGAACACCGATAACCCTCCCTAATATTCCGCCTTTTGCTATCTCAGCTGCAAGCACCTTAAAAAAAGACACTATTTTTTGAAAGATAGCTCTAAATATAGCCCCTATCCTTTCCAACACACTGTTTTCAATTTTTCCAGGAGGGTCATATGTTGTGTTTGATTTTGTATATTCTTCCATGCTGTTTAAAGACGATCGGATATCCACTGTAAACTGCTTTATCTCATTTTCATCAAATGGCTGCCATGAACACTGGACCGCCTTCAATCCTTCAAAATCTATAATTTTCCTCTTCCCGCAATCCTTGCTGATACCCCTTAGATCAATATCCCATATACTACTATTAAATTTCCATGTATAGAAAGTTTCATAATCCGTAACAGACTTATTAAAGCCGATATTTTTGACTGTAAAAACAGCAGTATAGGTTGTATTGACAGCCATTGTCCGCGTTGTAACATTATCTCCGTCGTAAAGGTCGATATGGTTTTCAAAAAACGCTTTTGACTTATTGACCTCTACTTCTATAGATGAGATATTTTGTATATAACTCGAATAATTAACATATGCAATAAACTTGCTTTTGGCTGCAGTTAGCGGCGCCTTAATAGTATAATTTATTACAACAAGCTCATCCGGACCTAGGCTTAAGACAGGAATCCTTATCGTATTATTTTGTACTGTTGAATTTACAGGTTTACTCATTATGCTCCATCCCTGGTCAAACTCATCTACAATTGTAATATCAGAGATATCCGCAGAATTATTGTTCCACACAACAAAATTTACAGCCATTATTTTATTAATGCCGACACCGCCTGCCTGTTCCCTGTAAATTTTAACTGAAGGCTTATCACCCAATACGATTATCTCAAATATCTCAGTGGACAGGTTTGTTTTCCATTCAATCCTGTCAATTAATGAATTATTGTTCTGGTCAACATACACTATATCAGATACCCTTTTTCGCGTATCGTTATTTAGATGATAAAGCCGGATATTCTCCTCTACAGCTTCAGTTATATTTGAATAAACCAAAACATCCTCATAGTGCAGACTGCTTTTAACAGTAACCTGTTTCTTGAATTCAGTGATGATATTCTCAGTAGCACTTGGCGCAGCAGTCTCATAGACAATTCCGTATTTCTTTTCCTCAAGCGCTGACAGATTAATTTCAATATCATCTTTAGCATTTGCAATTACAAGCACACTAACATCCACTCCAGAGGTATTCTGCTCGCTAATACGTATATTCCTTGCTTCCTCAGGCAATTTTAATGAAACATTCAATTTTTTATCTTTTTTCTCAAGGTTTTTGATTTTAACAATCTTAATCCATTTTACAGGCTTGCCGATTTCTGCGCCTGCCTGAATAAGATTTTGCCTTATATCCACTGCTGTTTCTTTAACATAAATTGCAAATGTATTGCTTACAGTAGAATTAATTGAATTATTAGCTACAATATGCATATTTCTAAGCCCGACAAAGTTGCGTTGTGGAATAATATTTATCCGATCATTATTTAGTATCACTGTTATATTTTCAGGCTCATCATAAGAATAAGTTGATGCATCATAACAGTATTTAGACAAATTAAGAGTAAAATTTTGGTTTCTGTAGATTATAATATCAGGAATATTATCACAGGCTGGTTTAATATTATCCAGTCCAATTATTTCAAAATACGTAAAATTAAAGCTTGGCTCAAATATCACTGTTTCCTGAGGCGCCTGGGTAATCTGTCCAGGAAATGTAATATTTACCAGATACTCTTTTGGTATCATCTCTGAAGTATTAAGTTCATATGAAAAATAACCTACCACGTCTGTCGTTTGTTTAGTTATTAGAGTTTTATTGATGTAGATATCTATGCTCTGAAACGGCAAAGGCGTATCATTATCATAACTAAGCCTTGCAGACACCTTAAAGATATCCCCTTTTATAACCTGTATCCTATCCTTTACAAAAATCTTGATCTTTGTATACAGGCTGACCTTTTCCGGCTTGATAAACGCGCCGACAAGCGCAGTCCAATTACTGTAATAGATATTAGAATATGGGTTTAAAGGATCCAGGCTGTAATCCAGATAGATTATTTGGCAGCTCACTAGATTATTAAAAGTGGCCCCGTACCCGCCATAATTCAGATAAAACGAATCATCATATGAATCTCTAACAGGCGCCAGATCAACAAAATTACAGCATTTAGTGCTTCCGTAGCACACAACTGTCGCTTCATCAGTATCAAGGCTTAGAATTTTCCATCTGGTGCACAGTTTGCTTTGATTCAGAACCTGGCCGAACATGCTATTTTTAATCGTAAAGTCTATTATGCCTTCAATAGTCTCGATACCGTCATTATCTTCATCGTAAAACGAATCGTTTTCATACTCAAGCTTGATATCTATCACGTTTTCAGAAGCATATGTTTTTGGCACAAAAGCTGATAAAACCAAAACTAGAGCAATAAATATCATACTGTTGATCCTATAATTTCTCTGTTTGCTTAAGATTTTATTATTCATTTAGCTTCTTTTTTGCCCTATTGTAAGACATCCAGATTGTCCTGTTATCCCGATTAAGAATACCTGCAATCTCACAGTTTGCAAGTTCAATCTCCTCTTTGAGGTATTTTGTCAATACCTCTAACACCCCTATTTTCCTATTTGCAAAAATACTGGCTGGTATCCACACACTTTGCCTGTCGATATCAAGCCTGCCCTGGAATTTTTTCTTTCCGTTGTTATAAGTGGTCCATATTACCCTATCATCCCTGTTCAGATGAGTAGCCATATCATGGTAGCTCATCTTAATTTCCTCTTTGAGGTATTTTGTCAGCGCTTCAAGAATTCCAAGCTTTCTTTCCCTAAAGATAGATGAAGGAACTTTTAACACCACTTCTTCTTCCCGTTTCCTTTTTACTAGGTCAATAAGCTTTGTAAAAGAAATATCATTCTTTTTTAGAATACTATAAACAAAGGTATTTACCGCTTCAATGTCTTTATCTAAATCCCTAACAGGTATTTCACCACGCATTCAATCCCTCTTTTTAAAAAATTTCCTTCAAAGTCAGTCAATATTCTCATTTCCTTAATTACTAGTATTTAAAGATTTCCATTTTTTTACATATTTAGTAAGCTAAATATTAATTTTTACATATTCAGTAAGATAAATTGTAAGAAAATAACCATTTTTTAAGGTTATTTTATATATTGAGTAAGATAAGATAACTTACAATTTACATATTCTGTAAGATAAATAAGTAAATATTACATATCTTGTAAGAATAATTCAAAAACTAAATATTTACATTACTATATCAATGCATAATTTAGTATATTAAGAAATAAATTTGTGGCTCATTATACAAAAGAACACCCTGCCAAAAAATCAGGATTATATCAAAGTAACCATGCTAATCGAATTTACAGCAAAGCTAATCATAACGTTAATGCAATTTGCACATACAGGACTAAAACATATGTCCTACAAAATCCATCAAAATTAGCCAGATTTATTTGACAGTCGCTCTTAAAAGGCTAAGAAAAGAAAGATTTTCAATAAGTGTTCCTAAACAGCCTCTAAGCCATACACTATCAAAGTCTGACAAAATAAATAATATCCGGTAGATCCATCACACTATCCATCTGGATATCCAATGAACAATTATCAACAACCCTTTTTAATAATTTTCGAGCAGCGCCATTATTAAAGTCTATCATTGCTGAAAGATAATCAAAACCATTTTCTTTAGCATGTTTCATAAGTTCACAAACCAAGGCATCTGAAATACCATATTTAAGTCCCCGATATTCTGACAGTACCAGATATGCTATATCAGCTATCTTAATATCCTGAGCCTTATCCTTAAAGATTTTTGAAGAATTAATAAATTTTGTATATTCCAAAAGATTGTCTCCCCCTATAATTGCATAGTCTGCTTTTCCAGCAATCGTATCCGACCCGTCAACTGCAAGTATGCTTAAATGTAAATTATGATTCTTATCTAAAGCTGAAATATCCAATCCTACCGCCCCATTAATCTTACCTCCGGGACGTTGATTCCGATATCTTCTATATATAGATTCTCTATCCATCTTATCGTAAAAAAAATTTAATAAGGGAACATCTGCTCTAACCATTGGCCTGTATATAATATTGGGAATATTCATTTTATTATTATATTCAAATACTATCAAAACAAAAAATTTCTTTTACTGTCCCTACTGCTAATTTTTTAAGAAAATTACCTGCTTGAAGCATAGATATACTATAGGCAGCTGTCAATCCATAAGGATTCCTTCTAAAACCTTTAGCCCCAACAGGTGAGTTTACATAAGCACGGATTACAGGCTCAACATTAGCTGAATTTTCAGGATTATAACTATCACAAGAACATATGCCTTTCCTAACTAAAGTAACCCCCATAATTTCCACAAGAATAAAGTTCATTTTATAACCTTTTTCCATAAAGCTCCAGCCGAAACATAACTAGGCCGATCTGACAAAAAAGCCATTTCATATATAATAAGTATTTTTTCATACATAATAAGATAATATAACAAGTAAATCATATAAGATAAGAAGAAAAACATACATAATAAGTTAAAAAAACAGAAATTTTCATATATAATAAGAAAAACCGTAAAATATTTAAACTTAGACATCACACTTAATTCCCAGTAGCAATGCCACGATCAACAAAAGTAAATTCGACAGATATTATTCTAAAGGATGAACTGACAGGTATACTTACTGCAACCTATAGGTCCATCAAAAAAAAATATGACCTAACTGACAAAGAGGTCATAGACTTGATCAGTAAGATCCAGATCGATGATCTTTCCATTCCTGTTTCTGTATTCAATATTGCCCCTTTAGGTATTTTAGAAGCTGCTGTCAAATACCTAAAAGATGAACTGCATCTCAGGTTCAATAAGATCTCAGCAATCCTAAACAGAAACAACAAGACAATTTGGACAGCGTACAGGTCTTCAACAAAAAAACATCCAAAAAGATTATCGTATGATAAAGAGGCTATGCCAATTCCAGCTAGTATATTCAAAAATAGAACCCTTGCGCCGCTTGAGTCGGTCACATCGTACTTAAAAGAAAATAGGAACTTATCATTCAAAGAGATATCTGTTTTATTGAATAGGGATAACAGAAACATTTGGGCTGTCCATAAAAAGGCTCAAAAAAAGAGGTCGCAGATTGAACATTAAATATATTGCCTATATACTTGGATATCTGGATAGCAGCAGATATAGACATTATGCTTCCAAATTTATCATCATGATACTTCTGCTTACAGTATTTTGTGCGCCATTAGCTCAATCAAAAACATCTGAACATAATGGATATAACACAGTGACTGATACAAAAAGTCTAGTAATCGAAAAAACCTCAAACTATAACTGGTTCCCGAAATATAACGGTAAGATAAAATCGATAAAAATCAGCGGTTCAATATTAAATAATGGCTCTGCAAAGGTTTATTTAGAGGATAAAAACATCAGCTATTTATTATTTGACAGCGAACTGCTCCAAAAGACAAAGCACGCATCAAAAAAGATAACAAGATACATAGAAAATAATTCAATATGGATCGATCTTGGATATAACAAGAACACTAATTATGACACTGAAGATGATGGAAAAGAACCTGTATCAGGCATCATTGATCTTAGCATCAAAAATACATCATTCAACACCTCATCAGATGATAGCAGGCTATGTTCAAGATGGGAGATATACAGTATTGATTCAGACCAGGCAGCGACAATATGCTTCGGCTCAGAGATTTGCTGCCGCTTTATTGGCCTTAAAGCATCAGAAGATGATTGGCAGGAGCCCTTATACTTAAACTATGGAATGCACGGCGCAACAAATTTAAATATGATCAGCGCCCAGATAATCTACGTTGATTATTCGCTAAATCCGGAAAACCCGCATTCAGATATAAGATACAGCAACTGGGCAAACTTATCTGCAGAGTTTATAAATGACAGTATTAAATTTGAAGATAATTGCATAGACACCTGCAGCCTTACAGGATTTAATGCAAGTTTTTACAATCTGCACTCTGAAATCAGCGGTACAACAATCCATATAAATAAGATCACCTACGTTCTAAAAAATGATTCTGGAACAGATAATAATGCCCTGATAAGCAGCAGAAAGCCAGGATACAGCTTATCATCAGATATTGATGAGGTTCTTGAAAAAAGAACAGTCAATTCAAAATCATACATCAGCAGCAATGGAAAATTAACACTAGACATATACAGCGGAAAGATACATTTTGAAGATGAAAACGGAACTCTGCAGGATATTGATACTAATATTCTGCCGTTTACACCTGATGATAAGGGAGTTGCTGCTTCTAACAACAAGTTTGATTTTGCAGTGACAAAGAACGTATTCAAAGCCTACTTTGGAGACTCAGACGGCAGATCAAGATTTATGTTGGCTGATAAATTCATCGGATATAGGCCTGAAAGCATAAATAATGTAAACGCAGTTGTTGAAGATAATTCCATAACCTATAAAGACATCTGGGATGATATCGACCTTTCATATTCTGTTGGATCAAACATATTAAAAGAAGAGATAATCTTAAAAAAACCGGCTTCAAAAACCCGGTTCTCATTTATACTGGAAAATAGCGGGCTAACTGCAAAAAAAGAAGGAAAACAGATTGGATTTTACGATAATAAAAAAAGGGCATTTTACATCGCAAGACCTTACATGTATGACAGTACAGGTTTGACCGCAGAGATTACTCTGAATCTAAGACATAAGGGCCAAACCCAGATAATTGACATAATTCTAGACAAAGAGTGGTTAAACTCATCTGAAAGGGTATACCCGGTTACAATCGACCCTACGACAGTTATTCAGCCTGACAGTTCAGATGGTAAAGATACATACGTATGGGAACAGACCAAAGATACAAATTTCGGCATCACAGCATACTTATCAACAGGCAGATTTGCAGGCAGCCAGGATTACTACTCTCTTGTACAGTTCAATATCAGCTCTATCCCGGATGGTGCAATAATTGACAACGCGACTTTAAACCTGTTCTATTACAGTGGAAGCGGAACAGAAAATATCAGCGCCTTTAGGCTTAATAACTCATGGAACCAGGGCTCAGGCGATGGTGATAATAACAATCTAAGCATAAACGGAACTACCTGGAATGAAAGATGGTTTGGTACAGGCTGGAATACAAGTTGGGCAGAATACATAAGCCAAACACCAGAATCTAAGATAGAGGTAAATGATACAATAGACAGATGGATTAGCTGGGATATCACGAACTTGACAAAAAACTGGTTTAATGGCTCGATTGAAAACAATGGCATCCTCATTGCTGGAGGAACCAGCATAAAACTATTTTATTCAAGTGAAGGCGCCCAAAAGCCAAGACTGACAATCTCGTTTTCAGGAGACCCGGATAATGACGGACTTTATGGAGATAATGATTACTGCCCAAACACTCCAAGCATATACAACAACACAATAAACACTTTTGGCTGCTGTAATATAAGGGGATGCAATGATACCATAGAGCTGCAGACAAAACTGGGAAATGGCACAAACCTAAATCAGCTTTATCCAGATACCAATTACGTCAATAATATCACACTACATGCAGGAAATGATACAACAGGCAATTCACGATTGATCTTATCGTTAAATTTAAGTTCATTGCCCCAGCTGTCAAGCGTGTTGAATTCCACATTGATGTTATTCTATAATGAATCGACAAATTCTGACTCTGAAAATTTCTCGATCCATCAGATATTAAACCAATGGACGATACATAACACAACTTGGTACAGCAGGAACGGCTCAATCAACTGGACATCTTATGGCGGTGATTACAATACCTCAATTGAAGACGAAATAACAATAGATGATATTGTAAACGTCTGGAAAATTTGGAACCTGACAAGTTTAACCCAAAGATGGATTGACGGCATACCCAATTTTGGTGTGATGATAAAATCAGCTAATGAAACCCATATTATACAGAAAAGATTTATCAGTAATGACCATGCAGACAGTTCACAAAGGCCAAAACTCTCTGTCAGTTATTCAATCACCCCTTATCTGTATTCATCAATCCCGAATTTAACATGGCCAGAAGACATTGTAAACAACACGATAAACCTTTCAGTATACTTCAAAGACACTAGAGACGATGACTTAAACTTCACGTCCACCGATGCAGCAAACGTCACAATATCAATCGACAATATCACAGGGATTGTTAGCTTTAGGCCGCTTGCAAATTGGAGCGGCCTTAGTTCAGCTGTCTTTTATGCCTATACCCCTGACAATAAGAATGTTACCTCTAACACAATAATACTAAACATAACACCGGTCAATGATCCGCCCTATTGGAACACAACGATAGCTGAACAGCAGGTTATTGAAGATTCAGGTACAAATAACAGCATAAACCTGACATTGTACATCGCTGACCTTGAAACAAGCTCAACAGAGATTAGTTTCTCTGTAACAAATGAGAACCCAGACGAAGTAGACTGCAAGATTCATGCAGATGACATCCTTAACTTCACGCCTGCAGCAAACTTTACAGGTGTCTCAACAGCCGCTGCAACATGCAATATAACCCCTTCAGACGGAACAGATTCAGGCAGACCGATTATGATTACCATTAATGTAACGCCTGTAAACGACCCGCCGAACATTGTATCTTATATTCCAAATCTTACATGGCCTCAGAATATTTCAAACACAAGCATAAATCTGTCTGATTATTTCACAGACATTGACGGAGATGACCTGAATTTCACATCAAATATTCCGCAGAACATAACAGTACAGATAGATAATGATACAGGTATACTGAACTTAACACCGGATACTAACTGGAACGGCTCAAGAGATTTAGTTATATATGCAATTGACCAGGATGGCTTGTCTATTGCATCAAACACAATAAGGTTAAACATAACCTACACAAACTATATCCCTTACTGGAATACACAAATACCAAACCAACAGGTTGCAGAAGACTCAGGAACAAACTCAAGCATCAATTTAACAGGATATATTGCTGATATGGAAACTGCCTCCATAGACATGATATTCTATATTTCAGCAGAAAACGTATCCGAAGTAAACTGCGCAATCCATAAAGGAGACATCCTAAATTTCACACCTGCTGCAAACTTTACAGGCGTTGGGTCAGCTGCAGCTTATTGTAATATCACTGCATCAGATGATACAGATAACTCAACCCCGATAAAAGTAATAATTAATGTAACTGCTGTAAATGATGCGCCAAGCCTTGTATCTAACATTCCAAATATGAGTTGGGCGCAGGACATTACAAACAACACCCTAAATCTTACACCTTATTTTTCCGATATTGAAGGAGACGATCTAAACTACACCTCAAATATCCCGTCAAATGTTACTGTGACTATCAATAACAATACAGGGATGGTGTATCTAACATCTGCAGCCGATTACAGCGGCGTTAAGTATATAACTTTCAGGGCATATGATCCAGGCGGTCTAAGTGTATCTTCAAACAATATTACACTAAATATCACCCCGGTTAATTCGAATTGGAAGAATATTACTCCCCCTGAAGGCATCTTTGAGCCTTACAATGCAACGTTAGTCGGAACCCATATAAACACATTTTCCATAAAATTTGAAAACTTATCATTGGAAGCATCAGAGACTATTGCGTGCAATATAAAACTGCCAAATAGGTCAATCTTGACTATTGATAAGACAGGAACAGAGCTGACAAGCGTTAATTACAGCCTCAATTATACGGTCAAAAAATCAGACCCGATAATAAACAGCCCTACATCTGGATATATCCCGTGGATATTAAAAAACTGCTCTATCTCCTATAACAATATTACGCGATATAATCAGACAAAGATCTCAAGAATTTATATTCACGATAGCGTATATTGGACTGATAACGAGATAACAAGAGCGGTTGCATGTGAGGGATCAGCAGGTGTTTACTTCAATAATACGGGTAAATGCGAGTTCAATGAAGACACAATGTTCGCCTTACAGATGAGAAACGGAAATCCTGTTAATTCCTCCTGCTTTAATGCTGCCGGCACAGCCTGTTCTGACGATTACTGTAAAGGCATCTATTTCCCTACATGTGACCCAATTACATATTTTAGCGGCTATGGAGCGGCAACAGATGATCCAAACGGCTACGCCACTTTTTCAGCTAGCTTTGCTTCATATAGTACAAATATTGCATACACCAGATATGTAAACTCGAATGGGACTTTCAAGCTCAGGATCACTCAAACACTGGCTGCAAAAACATTTACAATAACAATTTACAATCTTTCAAACGTCAGCTCTGCAAACGTTTACGGTGCGCAAACCAGCAGCGGAGTAACAAGCCTGACCACAGAAGCAGATGGATCATGGAACATCGCCCACAACAGGCTTTCAACCCCCTTTACAGGCACCCTTGACCTGACTTTCAACATCTCTTTTTCAAATGCTTCTATAGATGAAAACCGAACCTTAAAACTGGTGCTTGCATACGGCTCTGATACAAATCAGGGAAACCCTCCCTATTTCAATGTAACCTTCAGTCCACAATACGGATTCAGAAATGACAACGAATCTGAAAATTCATCCGCTGCAACAGATTCAGGGGGCAGATGCGGCGATGAAGCAAATAATGATTTCGATTACATAAGTGGCACTTGGAGCAATAGCTATGACTGCTTTGATCCTGATTGCAACGGCATACAAGGAGACAATTCCCAATCCAATGAGTTTGGTTCTGGAAAGACAGGATTATGCAATTACCTTACAGAGACCAATTGTTCAGACGAATTCGACAATGATTATGATTACAGCACAGGAAACGATTATACTGACTGCCATGATGCTGACTGCTTCAACATAGGTACTGCCTGCCCGTCAAAAGAATCAATATGTAACGACAGCCAAAACAACGACTGGGATTACACGATAGGCGATGCAGACACATCAGGTTCACAAAAAATAGCAAACAACGGCACCAAATACAGCTCAACCCGCACTGTTGGCCTTACTGATTGCGAGGATATTGACTGCAATGGATCAATCGGAGGGAATATCTATCAGTTTTGCAGCTGGGGTTATGAAACAAACTGCTCTGACGCATTTGATAATGATGCCCTGCAGTTATATGATTGCAGATTTACAGCCGTTGCTTCAGAAATAACGATGCCAACACAAGCTAACGCAGAATATGACTGTGCAGCCTATTGCCGGGCTACAAACAGTTCAACTGAAACAGGAGCAAAATGTGATGACAACATAGACAACGACTGGGACGCTATTGTAGTAACAGGCTATTACACAAACCAATATACTACAAACAGCACAAAGGGCTCTGGAATTGACTGCCGATGGGGAGGATATTTTGGTTATGGCACAAACTTCAATCCGGACGAAGACTGTAATATGACTGTCTTAGGCTCAGGATACCGCTGCGAACTTGGTAAAGAGTTAAACTGTACTGATGGTTTTGACAATGATTACGATAACGATGCAGATGGCATGCCAAATTCAAACTGGGGATCTGACCCAGCAGAATATCTTGCAACCTTTGGCGTGAGCTACGGGATAGACACTGACTTCGATGATTATGACTGCCAGGACTCTGGTCCAGCGACCGAATCTATAAATGCTTCATGGTGCTTTGACAATATTGACAATGATCTTGATGCGTATTACTGGACCGGTTCATGGACTGCAAACTCTTCCACAGGAATAGACTGCAATGATCCAGACTGTGAAGGAGTTATAAATCCGGACAACGCGCTTCAATCATGCTCCAGTTATGAATACAACGCAACCGATTCTATCTATGACAATGTTTCAAGATGTTCAGACGGTTATGATAATGATATCGATGGCGAAACAGACTGCGCAGACCTGGATTGTTACCAGCAATTTTCTATGTGCTCAGATGGATCCTGCAAAGCCTATGAAAACATCTCATGGAATTCATGCATGGACAGCATAGATAATGACGGTGGTAGAGGGAGTGAAGGAACAGATTGTGGTGATACAGATTGCATCGGGCTATTTGGTTCGACGGTGGGCGCCTTGTGCCAGACAACTGAAACAAACTGCCATGACAATTTTGATAATGATAAAGACGGTGTAACCGACTGCGCAGACCATAGCGCGTGTGATAATAAGATTGGAATAATAATCAATAATGTCAGCATATACTGCAAAGCTGTTGAATCAAACTCCGCAGACTGTTTTGACGGATTCGACAATGACGGAGACGGTGATATTGATTGTGATGATAGTGGCTGCAATAAAAACTGCTCCTTATCCACTATTACAGGAAATAGTCCAATAACACTTCCGACAAAAACCGGGACCACCTCAATTAATTCAGTTACAGCAGCATACATATCAAGTTATACTAATAAGGTGAAAAAAGGCGGCTGGTATAACATCACGTTTAAGATGACAACAACATCAACTAACGCACAATGGACAATAGGCACAGCTAGCGGTACAGCATTTAATAAGTCAGCCTTTAATGCCAGTTCAGCGGACCTTACAGGGCCTCAAGCGGATAATTTCACTTTAAGCGAAACAGCCAATGGCTTTGTACTCAGCTCTAACAACGCAAACTTGGTTTCAGGATATACCGTTACCTTCACTATAAAATCAAATAATACACTAGCCTCCTCGACTTATGAGCTTACATATGCAGAAGCAGAAGGATCAGAAACATCCTTAAGCAATTTAATTACTCATGAGATCGTTGAAGATACTGTACCGGTTGCTCAATCAATACAAATCATCCCAAATAACACAGGTGTCAATTACGGTTCAAAAATCTTCCTAAGAGCAAACATTACTGATAATAATGCATTAGGCCTTTGTGACTGGTACATATATGGAAACGCCACATTTAACCCCCCAGATTCGATCTATTGTAATGCCTCTTTTTTGCCAACAAAAGAAGGGACATACCATATCAATGTAACACCCATAGACTACTATGCAAATACAGGCGCACCGATATCAGTCAGATATGTGGTTAATCTTCTCCCCACCAGTTCTTCTATCACGTTAGACAAAAGCATACCTTTCTATAATCAAAGCAATGAAGATATGATAACAATAAATGCCACATTCAATGTTATTAATGATACACTCGGAACTTGTACTGTAATCGTAAGAAATAGCACACAAAATGAAACGGTCTTGGAAACATTCACGGCAAAGGGAAACAGCTGCTATAATGACTCAATCAATATCTCCGGCTTAAATGATGGATTATATGCAATATTTATCCGTGTTACCGAGACCACTGAAGACAATATAGTACAAAGTGACGCCAAAGCGCTGTTTGTATGTTCTGATACGCAAGGCGCGTGCAAGTACGCGGATTTTAATGCTAACAATAATCCGGATATATGTGACCAAAATTATGCTCCGTCGCTTTATTCTTCAATTCCAGATATGGCCTGGCCAAAAGACATATCTAACACAAGCCTTAACCTAACAGCCTATTTCACAGATATAAATGGAGATAATTTAACTTACGCCTCTACTAACCCTGCCAATATAACAGTAGATATAAATAACTTAACCGGAATTGTTAATATGACCCCTGCTGCAAACTGGAGCGGAACCAGATATATCATATTCTATGCCTTTGACCCGTATAGGCTAAGCGCCAGCTCAAACAACGTAACTCTCAATATCACAACGCAAAATAGTGCCCCGCAATTTAGCGCAGCCATCCCAAATATGACATGGCCGGAAAACACGTTAAATACTAGCTTAAATCTTCAACTTCACTTTTCAGACAATAATGGTGATGCGCTAGGCTATACTTCAACAACCCCTTCTAACATTACAGCAACGATAGACAACAATACAGGAATTGTAACTTTGAACCCTGATGAGAATTGGAACGGTATCAGCTATATAATCTTCTACGCTTTTGATCCAGGCGGCTTAAACGCAAGCTCAAACAACGTAACATTAAACATAACAGCAGTAAATGATGCGCCCACTCTTGTATCAAACATCCCAAATATGACTTGGCCTGAAGACACAGTAAACACAACTCTGAACTTAACAGCATACTTCTCAGACATAGACGGAGATGACCTGAATTACACTAACATAGGCGCTCAGAACATAACAGTCGAAATAAACAATGATACAGGGATTGTTACAATAACACCGTCGGCTAATTACACTGGTACAAACTATGTAATATTTTATGCATATGATAAAGACAGGCTAAACACAAGTTCAAACAACGTAACACTAAACATAACAGCAGTAAATGATGCACCCACACTGTTATCAAACATCCCAAATATGACATGGAACGAGGACAGAATAAACACAACTCTAAACCTAACAATTTATTTCTCAGATATAGACGGAGACGACCTGAATTACTCTAAAATAAGCACACCAAACATAACAGTCGAAATAAATAATTATACAGGGATTGTAACTATAACACCATTGGCTAATTACTCTGGAACAAGCTATGTAATATTTTATGCATATGATAAGGATAGGCTAAACACAAGCTCAAACAACATAACTTTAAACATAACAGCAGTAAATGATGCGCCCGCGCTTGTATCAAACATTCCAAACATGACATGGAATGAAGACACGATAAACACAACTCTAAACTTAACTGCATATTTCACAGACATAGACGGAGACGACCTGAATTACTCTAAAATAAGCGCACCAAACATAACAGTTGAAATTAATAATGATACAGGGATTGTAACGATAACACCATCAGCTAATTACACCGGTACAAGCTATGTAATATTTTATGCGTATGATAAAGACAGGCTAAACGCAAGCTCAAACAACATCTCACTTAACATAACAGCAGTAAATGATGCGCCTGCCCTTTTATCAAACATCCCAAATATGACTTGGCCTGAAGACACAGTAAACTCAACTCTAAACTTAACAGCATATTTCACAGACATAGACGGAGATGACCTGAATTACTCCAAGATAAACGCACCAAACGTAACAGTCGAAATAAACAATGATACGGGGATTGTAACTATAACACCGTCGGCTAATTACACTGGTACAAGCTACGTCATATTTTATGCATATGATAAAAGCAGGCTAAACACAAGCTCAAACAACATAACATTAAACATAACAGAAGTAAATGATGCACCTGCTCTTTTATCAAACATCCCAAATATGAAATGGAATGAGGACACGATAAACACAACTCTAAACCTGACAGCATATTTCACAGATATAGACGGAGATGACCTGAATTACTCCAAGATAAACGCACCAAACGTAACAGTCGAAATAAACAATGATACAGGGATTGTAACTATAACACCGTCGGCTAATTACACTGGTACAAGCTATGTAATATTTTATGCGTATGATAAATATCGGCTAAACGCAAGCTCAAACAACGTCTCGCTAAACATAACAGCAGTAAATGATGCGCCGTATTGGGCTAGCTCAATCCCAGACCAACAGGTTATTGAAGATTCAGGAACTAATAATTCTATAAACCTAACTCAATATGTTTTGGACCTTGAAACAGCCTCAACAGACCTTGTATTTTATATCCAAGCAGAAAATACAAGCGAGGTAAACTGCATAATTGATAAGGGAGATATGCTAAACTTCACACCCGCTGCAAATTTTACAGGTGTGGGACCTAATGCTGCAAGCTGCAACATAACTTTATCCGATACAGAACTAAATTCCACACAGGTTAAGATAAATATCAATGTTACAGCTATAAACGATGCACCATATTTAACAGCAGCTATATCTAATATAACCTGGCCAAAAGATATATCTTATACTAATCTAGATTTGGACATATATTTTGCAGATGTAGACAGGCAGGACTTAAACTATACCTCATACGGCCCGACCAACATCACAATATCAATCAATAATAACACCGGTGCTGTAAATATGACGCCCTCAACAGACTGGAGCGGAGTAAACTACATCATATTCTATGCCCATGATCCAGATGGTGCAGTCGCCCTCTCCAATAATATAACTTTAAATGTCACTGCAGAAAATATTGCTCCAAACCTAGTATCTGCTATCCCTAACATGACCTGGCCTGAGAACATAGTAAATAGCTCCCTAAACTTAACAGATTATTTCACAGATCTAAACGGTGACGATTTAAATTATACATCTTCCGATCCGACCAATATTTCGATATCAATAGATAATCAGACAGGGATTGTGACGATGACTCCTGCTGCAAACTGGAGCGGTATTAGTTATATAGTATTTTATGCGTATGATATCTACGGACTAAGTGCCTCTTCAAATAATATTTCTCTAAACGTATCATACGTTAATAACGCTCCATATTTGGTTTTATCAGTTCCAAATATGACCTTGCCCGAAGATATGCAAAATACAAGCTTGAACTTGACAGGATATTTTTCAGACATAGACAGAGATGACCTAAATTACACTGTAATAATCACTGAAAATGTGACAATTACAATAGACAATCACACTGGAATCGTAACAATAGTACCATTTGCAAATTGGACAGGCATAAGTTATGCTGTATTCTATGCATACGACCGATTCGATCTAAATGCAAGCTCAAATAACATAACATTAAATATAACACCGGTCAATGATGCGCCTTATTGGACCAGCACCATTACAGAACAACAGGTTGCCGAAGATTCAGGCACGAACAGAGATATAAACTTAACCCAGTATGCATCTGACCTTGAGACCGGAAGAACCGGCCTTTATTTCTATATAACTGCAAAAAACATAAGTGAAGTTGACTGTACAATAGACAAAGGAGATATCCTTAATTTTACACCTGCAGCTAATTTCTCAGGCGTTGGGCCAAATGCAGCAAGCTGCAACATAACCCTATCGGATTTGGAGTTAAATTCTACCCAAATACAAGTCAACATCAATGTTACTGCTATAAACGATAATCCATATCTAATTTCAAACATCTTAAACATGTCCTGGCCTGAGGATATATTAAACGATAGCCTGAATTTATCATTATATTTTGCCGATATTGAAGATAACAGTCTAAATTACAGTTCATCAGCTATAGCAAACATATCAGTAACAATCAACAACAATACTGGGATTGTCACATTTGATCCTTCTGCAAATTGGAGCGGATTGAGGTACATTATTTTCTATGCGTATGATTCAGATGGTGCCAGCACTATTTCCAATAATATATCAATAAATATAACCAGCGTTAATGATAATCCATACCTTGTAACAAACATCCCGAACATGTCATGGCTGGAAGATACAGAAAACTCAACCCTCAACCTAACAACATATTTCTCTGACGTGGACGGTGACGACCTAAATTATACTTCGACAGCCACAGTAAACATAACTGTCGCAATCAATAACAATACAGGGATTGTAACATTAACACCATCGGCCAATTACAGCGGTACAAGTTATATTGTATTTTACGCATATGACCAGGATAGCTTAAACATAAGCTCAAACAACATAACACTAAACATAACAGCAGTAAATGATGCGCCGTATTGGACCAGCTCGATTGCAGAGCAGCAGGTTGCGGAAGATTCAGGCACAAACAGCAGCATAAACCTAACCCAGTATTGTTCAGACATCGAGACAGCTCCGACAGGCCTTGTATTTTATATCCAGGCAGAAAACTCAAGCGAGGTGGACTGTACAATCGACAAGGGTGATATGCTAAACTTCACGCCGGCTGCCAATTTCACAGGTGTAGGAATATCTGCTGCAAGCTGCAACATAACATTATCAGATACAGAATTAAACGCAACACCGATAAAAATAAATATTAATGTTACAGCTGTAAACGATCCGCCGTATTTACAGACCCTAATACCTAACATATCATGGCAGGAAGATACAGAAAACTCAACCCTCAACCTAACAACGTATTTCTCGGATGTTGACGGTGACGACCTAAATTATACTTCAGCAGGCGCAGTAAACATAACTGTCGCAATCGATAACAGTACAGGGATTGTAACATTAACACCATCGGCCAATTACAGCGGTACAAGTTATATTGTGTTTTACGCATATGACCCTGATAACTTAAACACAAGCTCAAACAATATCACGCTAAACATAACAGCAGTAAATGACCCGCCGTATTGGACCAGCTCGATTGCAGAGCAGCAGGTTGCTGAAGATTCAGGCACAAACAACAGCATAAACCTAACTTTGTATTGTTCAGACATCGAGACTGCCCCAACAGGCCTGGTATTTTATATCCAGGCAGAAAACACAAGCGAGGTAGACTGTATAATAGATAAGGAAAATATGCTAAACTTCACGCCGGCTGCCAATTTCACGGGTGTAGGAATATCTGCTGCAAGCTGCAACATAACATTGTCAGATACAGAATTAAACGCAACACCGATAAAAATAGACATTAACGTTACTGCATTAAACGATCCACCGCATCTGCAGGCCTTGATACCTAACATAACATGGCCGATAAACACATATTATGATGATCTGGACCTGGATAGTTATTTCTCTGATGTTGATTCTGATGAGCTTAATTATACTTCCACAACAGTCGAAAACATAAATATAACGATTAACAATATTACAGGTATAGTAAACCTATCCCCTCAAACAAATTGGTCAGGAATTAGATACATCCAATTTACCGCTTATGACCCAGACAGTCTAAGCATTAGTTCAAATAATGTAACTTTGAATATCACCTCAAGAAATATTAAACCTTCTCTGGCATCAGTCATTCCAGGCCTAACATGGCCCGAAGATACAATTAATGCCTCTTTAAATTTAGAAAACTACTTCTCAGACATTAACGGAGACGATTTAAATTTCACTTCAACTATTCCGGAAAATATTACGGTATCGATAGATAACGATACAGCAATTGTAACCTTAACTCCTGATGCAAATTGGACAGGCACAGAAGATATATTATTTTATGCCTACGATCCATCCGGCCTCTTTGTTGCGTCAAACAGTGTTACTCTAACTGTCACAAATGTAAACGATCAGCCGATTCTAAACTTAAACATTCCTGATATGCAATGGCAGGAAGACACTCAAGACTCTACACTGAACTTATCAGATTATTTTTCAGACATTGATGATGGTGACGACCTAAATTATACTGCAACAGGCGCAGTAAATATAACTGCCGCAATTAATAACAATACCGGAATTGTTACTTTAACACCATCGGCTAATTGGACAGGCATAACTTACATCATATTTTATGCATATGACCAAAACAACTTAAACATAAGCTCAAATAATGTCACATTGAATATAACAGCAGTAAATGACCCGCCGTATTGGACCAGCTCGATTGCAGAGCAGCAGATTGCGGAAGATTCAGGCACAAACAGCAGCATAAACCTAACCCAGTACGCATCAGATATTGAAACAGCCTCAACAGGCCTTGCATTTTATATCCAGGCAGAAAACACAAGCGAGGTGCTCTGTATAATCGACAAGGACGATATGCTAAACTTCACACCAGCCGCAAATTTTACAGGAGTGGGATCATCTGCTGCAAGCTGCAACATAACATTGTCAGATACAGAATTAAACATAACCCCAATAAAAATAATTATTAATGTTACAGCTGTAAACGATCCGCCGTATTTGCAGACCCTGATACCTAACATATCATGGCCGGAAGATACCCTGGACACAACTGTGAACCTAGAATCATATTTCTCTGATGTAGACGGTGACAATCTAAATTATACTGCATCAGACACTGTAAATATAACTGCCGCAATCGATAACAGTACCGGAATTGTCACATTAACCCCATCGGCTAATTGGTCAGGCACAACTCACATTATATTTTATGCATATGACAAATATAACTTAAAAATAAGCTCAAACAATATCACACTAAATATAACAGCAGTAAATGACCCGCCGTATTGGACCAGCTCGATTGCAGAACAGCAGGTTGCTGAAGATTCAGGCACAAACAGCAGCATAAACCTAACTCAGTATTGTTCAGACATCGAGACAGCCTCAACAGGCCTTGTGTTTTATATCCAGTCAGAAAACACAAACGAGGTGGACTGTAAAATCGATAGGGGCGATATGCTAAACTTCACGCCGGCTGCTAATTTTACGGGTGTGGGAATATCTGCTGCAGGCTGCAACATAACATTATCAGATACAGAATTGAACGCAACACCAATAAAAATAATTATCAATGTTACAGCTGTAAACGATCCGCCATACTTGCATTCAGAAATAGAAGACTTTTCTTGGTCTGAAAATTCAGCCAGCAGCAATACTTTTGATCTTGACGACTACTTTGCGGATATAGACGGAGATAATCTAAATTATACTGTAAATGGTAATATCAACATAACAGTAACCATTGCGTCGAATAATATGGTAAGTTTCACCCAACCAGCTGATTGGTATGGTATTGAACACATAATATTTACTGCCAATGATACGACAGAAACTGCAGTCAGTAACAACGTAACCTTGACTGTTGTTCAAGAATCTCCAAGCAGCAGTCCCAGTGGTGGGGGTGGCGGAGGAGGTGGCGGAGGAAGCAATAATGATAAAAAGACAGACTCAAACAATGATGACGCTGTCTCAAAGTTTTTTAATGTATTAAACCCGACTATCCATGGCAATATGTACGTATCCAACGATGATTTACCTGTTACCCAGCTATACGTAGAAGTAAACAGACAAATTGAAGGTGTAAATATAGTCTTAGGAAAGATTGAAAAAACCGATATCACAAAACAGATTGAAGTGTTAGTCTACAGATATTTGGAAATTACAGCAGAAAACTTGCCAAACCAGGACATCACCAAAGCAACAATAAAATTTAAAATTGAAAACAGTTGGCTTGCAGACAATAATCTCAAACAGGATGAGATCAGCCTTTATAGGTTTAATAGAGCATGGACAGAACTAGACACAGACATTGAAAGAACAGACAAGGATTATACATATTACATCGCCCAGACTCCAGGGTTCAGTTATTTTGCAATTGCAAAAAAAAGGATTATGCGAGAAAAAAAGCCGATTATAACTAGAAAAGAAAATTATTCAGAACCAACAGAAAAACAGACCGACATAATTGCCCCAAAGCCTAAACAGGAGCCATCTGAAGAAAAAAAGGCATTTAGACTGCTCACGCCAAAAAGAGCCGATATTACTTTACAAGTAAGCAGTATACTGCTGCTGATTATGCTTTCATTTAGGCTTGCAGCAAAAAAAAGATGGATTAGCAGATTATCACAGTCACTTAAACAAAGAAGATTGAAGAAAGACAGGACAAAAACAAAGAAAAACAAAAAAAAGACTGGAAATAAAAAGGAAGAAAGAATAATCAAACAGGAAAAAAAAGAAATATACCAAAAAGAGCAAAACAAAAAGCAGCCATTATCAAAAGAAAATATCCAAACAAACAAAAAAATAAGAGATGCAAAAAAAATAATTGACAAGATCAATAATGCTATTGATAAAGGCAACTATAAAACTGCAAATTATAGATACATTAAACTAAGGAAGATATACAAAAGACTGCCTGAAAACTGTAAGAAACTAATTTTCAGTGATTGCAGTAAGGTGCATATAAGACTCAACAGACCAGAAAAAAATGAGTTGGTCAAATAATACCAACTTTTGATTAACTTCCGTTTAAACAAACACCCACTAAATTTGGGTGCCTCAATCCTATTAATTTTTATTTTGTGTTCAAACGGATTATACACTGCTTCGCAGAATTTATTCTATAATTATATTGTCTACTTCGTAGATATTTATGTTACGTGGGTACGTGAACTATCTCATTATGATTTTCCCCTTCAGGTCGTTTCACTAAAATCATATGGATAGTCCACTCAATGCCCCACTCCACGCCCGCAGGGTGTGGAGGAAAAAATGAAGAAGAATGCTATGAAAAATATAGACTGGAAAATTGTTAAAATGCTTGAGAAGAAAGCAACAGACATCGACCATAAGCTGCATTTTAATCCGCACAAGTACTGTAAAGAACTGGATGAAAAAATGATGCAGTTTAGGAGCACAAGGAACTGCAAATATATGACAAACTACCATTATGTCTGGTGTGCTAGAGGAAGAGTGAAGATATTGATCCTTGAAGCAAGAATGCTGCTGAGGGAATATATTGAGGCATTATGCAAAAGCAAGGAATGGATTCCATTTGCAATTGAACCTATGCCTGATCATATCCATTTATTTCTAAGCACAAAACAGCATAGGGAAAAAGTAATGGGTGTTCTGAAGGGAGCAACAAGCTCATTTCTCAAATATTGTTTTCCAATATATGATAAAGCCTTAACCGGCGGAGGTATATGGAGCAGAAGTTATTACATGGGAA
>JBDRFR010000030.1:0-12500 GCA_043818675.1 Nanobdellota archaeon | reverse complement strand
GCATTTCGAAGCCATTTAATTCTATTTTTGTTTGTTTTTTCATTATTAGCTACAATGTAGCTAACCTATATTTATATTTTATTGTGATGTAGGATATAATAGGAAATTTAAGAATATAGACTAGAGCTTAATGCATACTATTTATGCTGCAGCGGCCCTCCAGCAACAGGTTCTCCTTCATAACCATAAATGGCCGGGTGGAACGGTTCTGGCGTTGGCACAAAGTTACGTAAATTCAGATACCTTTTTATTACGCCCTGAAATCTGTACACTTCTCTCCAAAGCTCCTTTTCCTTTTTTTCCAGTTCAGTGCTAAGAATACGACTCTCATACAAATCCATAAAATGCTTTAAAAACCAGTGCTTGGCCCATTCACCGTTATAATCTGACTCGATATATGCCCGCATGATAATCTCTATTTCCCCTTTTTGAACCTTCATTTTCTTACCTTGATGCATAATTTCCAGGTCTGTCATGTAAACCATATGAAAATCCACATCTAACCGGTATCGAAAATACTGGTTAAATTTTGATTCCGGCGCCTTCACAAACCTCCACCAAAGCCACATCTCTTTTCCTCCTTTGTGAAGCCCTTTCTGGCAGAATTTTTCAAGATACAGCTTTTCAATGTTAGCATGTGATACCGATGCATATCCTGTCGGCCCTCCTTGCGCTTTGGGCATACCCATCCAGCCCTCTTCGTATAAGTATTCATGAAGCATAACATACAGGTTCTTAAGATGCAAAACATCGCTGTATTTGACCTTAATTTCTTCTATCTCTTTTGCCTTTCTGACCATAATATACCCTATAGCAAAAATTGTTTATAAATTTTTTCTTTTTATTGTGATAGAACAAAGAAATCTTTTTATAATTAGACCATATTTCATATTTAAAATGCTTGTAGGAGTTGTTGGTAAGCCAAATTGCGGGAAGAGCACTTTTTTTAAAGCAGCTACACTTGCAGAAGTTGAGATTGCAAACTATCCGTTTGCAACGATTAAGCCAAACCATGGAACTGGCTATGTAAAAGTTGACTGCGCAGATAAGTCTTTTAATGTACAGTGTAATCCAAGATTTGGATTTTGCATCAATCATATAAGATTTGTGCCGATTGACCTTCTGGATGTTGCCGGGCTTGTTCCAGGCGCACATGAGGGAAAAGGCATGGGCAACCAGTTTCTGGACGATTTAAGGCAGGCTGACGTTCTTATCCACATTATTGACATTGCAGGAACAACAAACGAGAAAGGTGAAACAGTTGAAACAGGTAGCTACGATCCAGTTAACGATGTTAAATTTCTAGAAGAAGAGCTTGACTATTGGTATGTAGGTATTCTTAAAAAAGGCTGGGGCAAATTCGCACGGGAGATCCAGCAAACTAAAAGCCATGTTCATAAAGCATTAGGAAAACAGTTATCCGGTCTTGGCGTAACTGAAAAAATCGTTGAAGATACCATTAAAGAAATCAAGCTGAGCGAAAAAAATGTGACCGACTGGGATGAAAGAGATTTATTTTCGTTGGCGCAAAAACTAAGAAAAGTAACAAAGCCTATTATTATAGCCTGTAACAAAATTGATATTCCAAACGCTATTGACAATTTCAAAAGAATCAAAAATGAATTTCCGGATTACACATTCATACCTTGTTCTGCTGAATCAGAACTTGCACTAAGAGAAGCAGCAAAGCATGATCTGATTGCATATGTACCAGGGGACAATGATTTTACAATCAATGATGAATCTAAACTTAACGAAAAACAATTAAATGCATTAAAATTTATTAAAGAAAATATTCTGGCAAAACATAACTCAACAGGAGTTCAGGTTGTTCTTGATAAGGCTGTATTTGAGCTTCTCAAATATATCGCTATATTTCCTGGCGGGATAAACAAACTTGAGGACCAGGATGGAAATATCCTTCCAGACTGTTTTTTGATGCCTGAAAAAACAACTGCATTGGATTTTGCATATAAGCTGCATTCTGATTTTGGAGATAAGTTCATCAGGGCAATTGATGTGAAGACAAAAAGGACTGTTGGAAAAGAACATCTGCTAAAGGACGGAGATGTTATTGAGATTATTTCAGATAGCTAGATAACACCCTTGTAACTCCAACCAAGAACATATTTTTTCATAAGTTTTGAGTCATCCACCTTATTTCCGTCTAGTACGGACCGATAAAATGATACTATTTCTCCGACATCCTTATCTGTATCGACAAAAAACTTAGTTATGCCGCATTTGAATAATGAACAAGATTTGGATAGCATGCCAAGCTCTTTGTAATTCAATAATTCAGAGCCGTTTCTCACAGGATTCACCAAAAATCTGGCCCCTTTCTCATCGATTAACTCCCCATCACAAAGATTATGTCGAAATGTCATAAGCCTGATTTTCCCATGCACAAAAACAATAAAATTCTTGTTGTTCAGCTTTTTAAGTTCACCTAAGCTAAGCTCTGGCGATACGATAGGGATACAGCCCTTATTTGTAAAATAATTTATATCATTATCATTGAAACAATTCAGATTAAAATCAAGATGGACAGGTATTCCCAATTTACAAAGCCCCAGATTGCCGGATAAAATGCCATCTGGTTTACCATTATTTAGCATGCTGTTAATCTTATCGATATCTTGATCTAATAAAAGCCTTGGTACAACTCCAAAAAGCCTGCAATTAAGAATTTCTTTAAGATCCCAAAATTGCTTATCAAAAATATCAAAATATATTATATCTGCTCCGCTCTTTTCAGCTAGTATTGCATCTTTCTTATTATAGGCTCTGACTAAAAGCATACTCTCTTTATTTTGTTTAGGCTCAAAAGACAGCCTTACTTTAGGCGCTTTTCTTTCTTGCCTATAACTTGATGGCTCAACATTATAAAATTCTCTTCTATTATTGGAGACAATACCTTTGGAATCATCCCTATTAAAGATATTATCCTGTCTGCTGAAAACGCCTTCTGTAAACTCCCTGGAAAATGCATTGTGAAGATTATTTAGTATTTCTTTAGGGACAGTTGAGCCGTCTGAATAATAAAGGTCTATAGCTTTTCTATAGGAATCAGTAGCAGCAGCCACATAACCAGGAGTCCTCATCCTGCCCTCTATCTTTACAGCATCTATTTTCAGCTCTATCATTGAAGGGATCTTATCTATAAGGCATAACTCTTTTGTAGAGAGATAATAGCAGCCATTATACTTCTTTCTGCATGGCTGAGCGCATCTTCCTCTGTTCCCGCTTCTTCCGCCAAGAAAGCTTGAGAAAAGACAAGATCCTGAAAAAGATGCGCATAATGCTCCATGACAAAATATCTCAAGCTCTTTTGAAAAATTGTTCCGTATATATCTTATTTCATCTTCTGTAATCTCTCTTGCAAGAGTGATCCTATCCGACTTTGAAAAAAGATTTGCATGCCTTGAATTAAGGACCCCTGCCTGTGTAGATATATGGACCTTCAGATCTGGATAATTTTGGCGAATAACCCCTAAAAAGGAGATTTCTTGTATGATTACTGCATCTATCCCTTTTGAATATGCAAAAGACAACTGATCAAAAAAAGAATCAATCTCATCATTCTTCACAAGAGTATTCATTGCAAGATAGATCTGAATCCCTCTTGGCTTGCATATAGATACAGCTTCACTAAGAAATTTATCATTAAAATTCCTCGCATAGCCTCTAGCGCTAAATCTCTCCATACCTAGATATACAGCATCTGCGCCCTTGCTGACAGCAGCCTTTAGGCTAGCCATACTTCCTGCAGGCGCCAGCAATTCTATCTTTTTCATTAAGAAATGACCAAAGGTTTATTTTTGTTTCTTTGCTTTATCTGTAAACTTCTTAAAGCTCTCAACAAGATCAATCATATATTTTCCATCCTCAAGCTTAAACACAAGCGGTTCGCCTTTGAATAAATGCACAAGGTCAAGCTCATACTTGCCAGGTTTTAACACATGTATTGCTTCAAGATCAAGCACGACCGGCGCATCGTTTTCAATATCAGACCCTACAATTTCAAATACATCTTTTTCGATCTGCTTTTTATCCTTTTCAGATAATTGAGCTGTTTCTTGTACTTCTTTAGATTGTTCATATTTTTCCTTTTTAATATAGAAGAAGAGTTTACCGCCGCATTTACAACCCTTTAAAATCTCACTCGCACCATCATCGTAAAATATTCCACATCTAACACATTGGTGGGGCATCTTTACCTTTTCTTTTTAACATCTTTAGTAAATAATTCAATCTTATCAGGATCTTTTTTAATATCTTTGACTATGTTAGCAGGGCCGATGATTGTAAACCCCTGCCTATCACCAAGCAGCAGATTAACAAAATCAGTCTTAAGCGTTCTAAAAAATGGCTGGTCTTTTTTCTTCGGATTAATGACCGCCAGTTCCACTCCCTTAAATTTAGCTGTTATTTCTTCCATAGTTATCGCAATCAGATCCGTCTCTTCTTCCTTTTTCAGCTTTCCTTCCAAAAGTACAATTTTGTTTTCTTTTACTATATCGATTATCTTCTTCACACGTCTTGCAGACCCTAGATCCTCTATTTCATTATATGGTATGAAATGTAGTGTTAACATAATATCCCTCTTTTTTTATCCCGCCAAATCAAACAGCTTCTCATAAAATTCGTCTATATTTTTACCGTACTTTCCCGATATTCCGATAACCTCATATTGCGGGAACGCCGATTGCACCTTTTTGATATTTGATTTCCTAAGGTCAATTTTATTGCCTACTATCATCACAGGTATCTTTCTCGCTTCCAGATTCCCGATGATCGTGATATTAACCTGGCTGTACGGATCTTTTGTGGAATCTATGACAACTATTACTGTATCCATCTCATCAAGCCATTTTATTGAGTCAATTACACCTTTTGTTGCCTCTTTTGCCCGGATTTTTGCCTCTTTTTCTTTCATCCCGGTTTTCATAAAATCTTCATAATCAATCTTTGTAGCAATACCCGGTGTATCGACAAGGTTGAAACTAAGCTCACGTCCATCCTTTGATTTGATATTGACTTGCTCTTTGATTTGAATTTCCCTTGTTTCATGGGCAACATTACTAACACTGCCCATATCTTCTCCAAGCCAGTCATTGCATATTTTGTTTGCAAGCGTGGTTTTGCCGCCGTTTGGCGGGCCGTATAGCCCAAACTTAACATGCTTTTTTTTTCTAAATATATTTTTTAGAACTTTGTTTAACACTCTCTTTATAGCGTTTATCATCCAACCACCATTTTCAATTATAAGATTATCTTTTGTTTATATACTTTACGTTTTTTAAAAAGATAGTTTTAAATATAAAAAAACAATTTAGTCATTCTATGAATAAAATAGTAAAAAAAGATATCATTGCAATTCTTCTAAAAATAAAAAGCGTATTTACCATTAAAGAAGAGCAGGATATTTCAGAGATTAAAGATTTAAGCAACCATACAATCCATAACTCCACTATTTTCCAGGATGAAGATTCTATTGCTATCGCAATCCTTGTCTATTCAATGTCAAAAATTATTGAAAGAAACGAGCTGGATTATGCGCCCTTTCAAACCCTAGTCAATAAAGCAATCGGTTTTTTAGATAATGACGACATCGCCAATTACCGGGAGCAGATTAAAAAAATTTTCAAGCTCATTAGCGCAATTGATTCCAGATTGAAACTTTATGTTGAAGAGGTTATAACTCAGTCCCAGATCAAAAAAGCAGGCAGCATTTATGCGCATGGGATCTCAATCGGCAGGGCAGCAGAAATTATCGGCATTTCCCAATGGGAATTACTAAGTTATATTGGCAAAACCACAGTAACTGAATTAAAAGAAGACATAATTAATGTAAGAGATCGGTTAAAATACGCAAGAGGCTTATTTTTATGAGAAGCATGATTTTTGACACAGGGCCAATAATAAGCTTAACTTTAAACAATTTAACCTGGATTCTAGAGCCTCTTAAACAGAGGTTCCGCGGCAATTTTTTGATAACTAATGCAATTAAAAACGAGCTTGTAGATAAGCCGTTAAAAACCAAAAGATTCGAATTTGAGGCTTTACAGACGTTGCGTCATATTAACAAAGGAACGCTCGAAATCATCGATAACGATGATATTGAAAAAAAAACCTTGCAGCTCTTAGACCTTGCAAACAATTCATATAAAGCTAAAGGAAACTATATACAGATCACCCATATAGGCGAAATGAGCGGGGTTGCAGCTTGTCTTTATTTAAAAAATTACACTTTTGCAATTGACGAACGAACATTGCGGTTATTAATTGAAGATCCTCACAAATTAAAAAACATTCTTGAACACAGGCTTCACACCAAAGTGGAGATTAACAGGACAAATTTAAAAAGATTAAATGAAATTACAAAAGATATTAGGCTTATTAGGTCTGTTGAACTTGTGACTATCGCATTTGAGTTAGGCCTATTGGACGATTATATCCCAAGCCTTCCGGATGGAAAACGAATTTTGCTCGAATCCCTATTATGGGGTGTTAAATTAGACGGATGTTCTGTTTCTAAAAGAGAGATAAAAGAAATAATGAGAATTGAAAAATTATGAAAGGCCAGGTAATTTCAGGCGGATTTGGAAAGATTCTTGTAAGGGAAAAATCAGGCCAGAAGTTGGAATTGGGCGAACTGGTCATATCTGATGCAATAGAAGGAAAAATTCTATTGCAGGTTTATGATTTAATGTTTGGAAGCCAGATATCGCAGCAAAATTTAGAATTGATTTCCGGATTATCTTTAGAAGACAACACTGACATGGAATTTATGGACAAAAATCTGCGGAACTATAATTTGGCATTGTTAAAAAGTTTGATCACAATAAATAATGATTCTGCAAAGATATGTAAATCCCTGCCAGCCTTTTTCTCATCTGTAAGAGAAGTAAGTAAGACCGACCTGAATTTTCTGACAAAGCCTAAAAACCCATTATTTATTGGAAATTTAAGAAGCGGTAGCAATGTCTTGGACGTTGACATTTTCTTAGACGGTGTTAAGGCCTTTTGCCACCATATCCTAATTACTGCAACAACAGGCAAAGGTAAGAGCGTTTTAATGTCCAACATTTTATGGAATGTTCTTGATAAAGACTATTGCGGGATGTTAGTTTTGGACCCTCATGATGAGTATTATGGCAGGAACAAACTCGGTTTAAAAGACCATCATAAAAAACAAAGTCTGGCGTACTACTCCCCTACTAATCCGCCAGCTGGCTGCAACACTTTAAAAATTAACATAAAGGTGCTAAAACCCGCGCATTTTAACGGTGTTACTGACTTCTCAGACCCGCAAAAACAAGCTTTAAATCTCTACTACAAAAAGTATGGCAACCAGTGGATAGAAGCAATAATCTTGGAAAAGCCATTATCCAGTTCAGAAAAGGACAAGTTTTTCCGGGAAGAGACAATAGCTGTTGTTAAAAGGCAGTTGCTTTACTTATTAGATCTTGATTTTGTAAACAATCAGTTATTCTGTAATAGCGTTTTTGATTTAAAAGCTGGCGAATCAACAATCAAAGACATTTGTTTAGAGCTTGAAGAATCAAAAACTGTAATTGTCGACACTTCAAATTTTTCAGGTTCTGTTGAAATTCTTATCGGCAGCCTGATATCTACCGAAGTCTTCAATAGTTATAAAAGGTATAAAGTCAAAGGTTTGCTTAAAGACAAGCCGGTAATCAGTATAGTGCTGGAAGAAGCTCCAAGAGTTCTTGGTAAAGAGGTTTTAGAAAAAGGCTCAAACATTTTTTCAACCATTGCAAGAGAAGGCAGAAAATTCAAGGTTGGCCTGACAGCCATTACACAATTACCTTCATTAATCCCAAGACAAATACTCGCTAATATGAACACAAAAATAATTTTAGGTGTTGAGATGAAGCCCGAGCGCCAGGCAATTATTGAAAGCGCTTCGCAGGACTTATCCGAGGATGACAGAAACATTGCATCACTTGATGTCGGCGAAGCTATTATCAGCTCCAATTTTGTGAAGTTTGCAACACCTGTAAAGATCCCTTTGTTTGAAGATGTTGCAAAAAAAGAGCTGTTAACCAAAAAACAAGTAAAAAAAGATTTTTCGGGTGTTAGTTTAAGTTAATTATTTCAAAAAAGCCTTATCAACAAGCTCTTCCTTCCACCCGTCTTTTAGAAGCTCATCCCTGATCTGCTTTTTACCAAACCCTTTTCCAAAATTTACCCTGATATAGGTCTTAAGTTCAAGCAGTTCCTGCATCACCCTTTCTTTTCTGAGTTCCTGATGATATCGGTATCTATGCAGTTCTAATAGACTAAAAATCAAAATAAGTGCAGCCACTGTAAAAATAACAATCAGTGACAAGTTATCTTTTTTGTTCATATCCTTGACTAATTTTGCTGTTTTTTTTGCCTCGCAGTCAAAATCCCCTGTCTCGCAGTCAGGATCGCATTTTCCATCTGAGAGCTTGTCGCAGTAATTATCTGCTTCCCCTGATAAGCAATCCTGCGAGCAGTTTTGGTGATTTTCGTTTTGCTCGCAGATGCTGTTTGCATTGCACCTTGATGCTGATTTTATTTCAACCTCTTTTTCAAGAACAGTGAACTGCCCGTGGTGAGACATAGTTTTATAACCGTCTTTCGAAGCTGTCGCATCTAAAGTATAGGTTCCAATTTGGTCAGCTCTTACAGAATGTGGTAATGTTATTTGTTCCTTTGAACCATCAGGATTAGTTAAAGTTGCTCTAATATCTGGATTCTCGACTTCTGATTCATAATTCAGATATATCTCATTGTTTTTGATAAATATTGTTGATTTTTCTATACACTGTAAGTCCATACAATAATTTGTTCTAAATGAAAAACTAGGTTTACTGACTATCTTAAAATTTTCTGAAAATTTAGCAGGTTGCGGTTCAATTATTTCAACAGTTGATATACATGATTGCGATCCAACAGAATTATCAATTAGTGGTCCTTCAAACATTAATGTGAGTGGAGTATCTTTTATTAATTCAACAGCACTTACTTGCATAGTAGATTTCCAAATGTTTCCGTCGCAGGATATATATTCGTAAAGCTGAAATTGTCCATCATCCGAAGAGATGATCGTATACTTAAAAGTAACTTGTTGCCCCTCAATAAATTTATCCTTAATATCGATGTTCACCTGAATGACAGCAGTTGCGATAGGTAAAAACAAAGTGATCAAGATAATCCCAATCAGATATCTTAACAATTTCATTTTAAATCTCCCAATTCAATTTCAACTTCTACTGTGTATGCTGGAAAAACAGTCTTTTGCAAAAATCTTTCATCCAATATGTTAAATGAAAATTGAGAGTCTGATCCAGTACCAAAGTGATAAAAGTATCCATTTGCAGACTCAAAGTAATTAAATGGAATCAGCAAATCGTATATATCCTGATCATCAATAGCACTAAGCGGTGCAAAATTCTGATTCAATGTACTCTTAAAGGTTTCAATATCCACCAATGTTATTTGAACATTCTCAATTAGTCTATCTGTAATAACCTCCCCAAAAAGGGACATATGATACCTAAAAAAAGGATGCCAAGATGAACTATCACTAGTATATTGATATGAATAATACAGATTATCCGATGATATATGGGACAATACATATTGGTCAGTAGTATACTTGGCGTAAGTGTTCTCAGAAGGATTATACTCTATCTCAGGAAAATCAAACCGCAGAGTGATTTTATTATCTAAAACATTGTAATCTTGACTTTTTACAACCTCATTTTCCAGACTTCCATCAAAACCGAAGTTGAAAGTGGGATCCCCCAGAAGAATCCACCATCGACGGGTATTTCTTTTATCCCAAGCAACTTTATCAGCCCAACCTTTGGCTGCCCAATAATCTGCAATCAATTTATAGTTTATCCCCCTCCCTGTATAATAACTTTTCAATGCTTCCCCAATTGACTTTCCCAACAGAATATTTTCATTAATAACTTTACCAAATGAGTCACTATAAGTATCGTCTATTGCACCAATATGTCCAATCGCTCCCTTTCGAATTACGTTTGCACAAAATAATGGTTCGATATGTTGTGCCTCATCAAAAGAACAGGTTAGACATGCCTCACTAATTACCAGCTTTGGTTTTATATTTTTATCATATTGGGGCATAAAAGGTAACAATAGGTACATATATCCATTAGTGCCCCCATGGTCCAAATAATTAAAGACTACATCCTCATTAAAAAATGCAGGAGAAAAAGCGAACGACACAGCACAGTCTTTATTAACGGCTGTTATACCAAAGGGAATTTCATCCCTAACATCAGCTATTGAGTCATAACACTCCTGGCTTGAAGGATACTCTTTTCCAGGTATACTCCACACACAAGTATATCTACCCCAATATTTATTTGTATATTCCAAATATTCAATATTTGAGAGATTGGCAATATTCCAACAATTTGGATCAATTTTATCCAATCCGGAATATCGAGACTCGACATTATAACCAGATTTGATATATGTCTTTTCAATAGCTAAAGCAGAATATTTAAATAATGCATTAGATGCATCCTCAAAAACCAAGGTCATATCATTGCCAATTGGACTAATTTCTGAAAAATAGAGAATCCTTGCAAGAACAGAGCTAACATCGCTACTTGTAAGTGAATATATTCTTCCAACTGAAAGTTCAGGTATCATATCCCCCTCAATTACTGGATCTATACTATTCTTCAAATCACCATATATAGTGTTATCAACTTCAAAATATTTTGTAGTAGTTGTGTCAACAACTTTTTGAGTTGCGGGTATCGCATTGGGCGCAGCCATAATGGTAAGATACTGTGGATAAATTTCATGGTTGATTATACTTTCTTCTAGAGCATTATCCACCTGAACATAATCATTAGAACTATCTAGAATTATCAACTCGTGCTTGGCGCTCGCCAAAATTGGTGAGGACAATGACGTCTTTGTATACATATTGAAGATCTGATTGATTGATTTCCCAGGATAGTAACTGGAAAAAAGGTAAATGCTCAAATCTGTTGGGTTTGCCAATATTATTTTGTTCGTACGCGTAATATCTATATACTTTTTTATTAAAGAATCCATTTGAAAAAATTCTTCACAACCTGATGCAGTTAAAGGACAAGGTACATTTCCAACCTGAATAATATTTGAACCATCAAAGATACATGCACATTCTGCATTCCCATGTTCCCCACAGACACTTAACCCACACTCATTTGAGTCATCTTGGATCGAGTTTTGGACAATTAATGGTGCGTTTATCAAAGAAGCATAAGAAGAAGCCATTAACGCTAAGTCATAATTATCCTCTACGTATACCACATCTACATATCCAGGATTTATCCAATATCTGATAAAATCACTTGTTTGAACTTGCTTAATATTATTTTGTTCTATAATTGATTGGGTTAATCCCGTATTAGCCATTAAGACACTAACTAGGTGCCCAAACAATTCGTTATTTTCCGTATTACCCACAATTGTAACTTTATCTGTATCGTATTGTTCCATAAAATACAAAATGGAATCCGCATCAAATCCATTGTCCTCTTCATGATAAATCAGCATCGGATACCCACAAACATAATTAACCACATCATTCCCGTCTTTGTCTTTTTCATTGAAAGTCCTAACAGTCCCGTCTTCGTTCTTTAGAGTACTACACCACTCCAGGTCTGGATGACCTTCAGGTACTGTCCAAGTAGTAACCGGTACAAGACTCATAACATCTTGCCAGTTATTATCAGATATTAAAAAAACTTCTTTATCAGAATACATCTGTTGATTTTTTTTATTTATACATACATCTTCCTCATCCACCTCTGAATCACAATCATTATCAATATTATCACAAACTTCTTCAGCTCCAGGGTTTGCTTTGGCATCATCATCATCACAATCCTCGGCTGAGAAGTACCCATCACCATCATTATCAATATCAGTTACAAGTTCAAAATGTGCATATATCTTTTTATCAAGCCAGCCTGACTCATCCTCCACCCTTACAGAGCATGTGCCTTTCTTAAAATTATCAGGAATTGTAAAGTCTAATGAATGATCACCCCTGCAGTAATACCCGGAACAGCCTGTAAACACCGCATACCTACACTCATTATTCCATGTTCTTGCATCACAGATTTTTGCATATCTGTCATATTTAGAACCGGAAGCATCAACATGGATACTCTGCCCTTTGGAAACAGGATCAGGCGTCACCTGGAGATTCAATGCTGCATAACTCATAAAAGAAGACATTATAAAGAAAACAAACACCAAAATAATAATCTTTTTCATATTTTATTCAATTATATAATTAATGATTTATAAATTTTGTTATTTTACGGCGATATTGAAAAGTTCATAGAACAAGGCTTTTAACCTTGCCCAAAGATTGTAACTTACAATCTTTGTTGCTATTTCAGCTCTTCTACCAATTAATGTATAAGCCTTAAGAGCATCACCATATTTATTCTTAAAGACAA
>JBDRFR010000029.1:0-4982 GCA_043818675.1 Nanobdellota archaeon | reverse complement strand
ATCATTTGCATATTCTTGTGGAAGCAGCTCCAAGATATTCTCCTTCAAGAATTATGCAGATTTGTAAGAGCATAACCGCAATCCAAGTATTTAAGAAATTTCCAAAGTTGAAAGAAGATGAGCTTTGGGGTGGTGAGTTTTAGAATGATGGGGGTCATATTGATACTGTTGGTGACGGTTATGATGTTAAAGCAATGGAAGAATATATCAAGAAACAAGGATTAAGCATGAATCAGTTAACAATTCATTCATTTGCATCACCGTAATACCCCGCAGCTTGCTGCGGTTGGGATAGGTGATTTCCAAATTTATAAAAGTAGATCAACTTTTTTGAGAAATCATCATCTCCCATTTCTTTTGGTTTGTAATGATCAATTGCAAAAATATGTGCTATGTTGGGATAGTATTTTTTAGATACCCCTACTCTCATTAGGTACAGGTCCATATAGAAATGTAATTGGAGCTTTTTATTTAAATACCTTACGCAGGGGCATGTCCAGCGGCTTGTGGTGCTTATTCTTGGCTATTTTGTCGTCAACAAATCCGCAATAATTTGATTGTCCAGTGGTTTATAAATAAATTAATCCATAAAGGAATATCTTTAATTTTTTGGTCTTAAAAGCGAAGGGAAAACGAGTTTATGAGTGGCTGAAGGATAAAATAGAAAAGTTTATACAGAATTTTCCATTTACTTATTGAATGGGAAAGAAAATCAATATTAGTCAAAGGTTACTAGTAATTGCTGCAGGTATAAGCTTTTTAGGTAATCTTGCAGCTAGTTGGTTATGGAACACCTCAAATGATGAAGTTAAATTCTTTGCTGGCTTAGCAGCATTTATTGGTTTCTTTCTTTTAGTTATTCTAATAGGTAAAGGACTTGGAAAAATATGAATAATTATTTTGGTCTTTTAATCTTAATCAAAAACTTACAGATCAGAAGGTAAGTAGTTATAACGCCAAGGGATATGAATATCATGGATACACATGAACTGTGATATAGGATTAATCAACTGTTGCAATCAATACCAATAACCACAAACTACCAATCACAAACCAGTTAAAAATATGCCCCCAGCGGGATTTGAACCCACGTCAAAGGCTCGAGAAGCCTTTATGCTTGGCCGGTCTACACCATGGGGGCAGAGAATACGGTAAGCTTATAATTATTTAAAAAGATTTTGATATTAAATTGCATTAAACTTTCAGATGATTAAATCTTGGATTAAAGTGGATTATTTAATATCCAAGGCTTTCATTATTTTGTTGAGTTTCTGGTTAATTATGTCAATATCTCGCTCAGAGAACTTTTCAATACTAACTTTGTTGTTTTTTGAAAAACAATCTCTACAATATACAGGTTTACCTTGAGTAGGCCTAAACGGAACTTTACATTCGGAATTACAGGAAGAACAAGTGACTGTAGTGAATTCTGACCTATCACCATTGTTACGGTTGGGTTCTCCAATAGAATGTCTGCTTTTGGAATTGTCTTCAAAATGTCTTCTGCTTTTGTCAGGTTTTTTTTGATAACTACCTTTAGAGTATTTTTTCTTTTTTCTATCATTTGAACGTTCAAATCTTACCATAAATATATAGAAATTAATGCTAATTTATAAGGTTATTTGAAAATGAGTGCGAAAAACCAGTAAGTTATTTTAACTTACATGAAATTGTTCTTTAGATTATTCTTAAAAATTGGATTTTGTTATAGAATTGTGTTATCCGGAAACTATTCTCCTATGGTGAGTTTATTCTTTATATGAGACTCACCAAAGCTTTTGGAAACCATCAGGCGGAAAAATGATGGCTTGATCACATCTCGGGCAAGGAACGGATAACACAGTTAATTTTCCAGATATTTCTCCAATTTCTTTACTAATGAAAGTATGGTGGTATTTATTTTTTTAAGCTCACGGTCTTCTCTAATTAATATCATGTGAAATAAGTTTTCTAAACCCATTAAGAATCGGCCTCTGCCTTTATAGGGTGCAGGTAAATCATCTTCCATCTCAATAATTTTATCTATAAGTTTAACATGAAAGTCCGAATAATAATGTATAATGCCTTGTTCTTCATATTCAACAATTTGGGTTTTGGATACTAAACGGTTCTTTAGTTTTTCATGCGGTTTCCAGGTACCCGTGTGATTTAATCTTTCACTGCCTTTAGGATCCCTTTTAAAAAGATAATTAATACCATCTAAATCCAGTTTTTCGGACTTAACTATCTCGTTCATCTTATTACTCATGTATAAAATTTTGTTCAAGTCTGCTCGAGCAGATTTTATAATTTTTTTTGAATTATCACCATACATAAACAAAAAAATGTTTTGCGGTTTACCAATCTCAGATTTAATCCAAGAATCAAGATTTTCACAGAATTTTTTAATATTTGCAAGATCTTCTTCTAAATTTTTTGGATTAAAATTTAGTCCAAATACAGCCATGATTAAATTTGAATTAGATTTAGTATAAATATCTTTTAAAAAATATACGCCGTCGCCCGGATTTGAACCGGGAAATCCTTGCGGAAACAGGATCTCTCTAAGATTATATTCCAGTCCTGCGCAGTACCAGGTTGTGCCACGACGGCATGTGTTTTAAGAGTTTATTCCAGATTTATAAAAGTTTTGAAATCTTTTTATATCATTTGATTTTTCATTGAAAATAGGTTAAGTCAACTTGATGGTGTTAGTGAAATCTGAAAACAAAATAATATTTTAAAAGAAATATAGTTTTAAGTATCGTCGATCGTGTTAAGAATTCTTACTCAACCATCTCTATCTCGATATTAAGCCCTTCAGGAATAGGGACCCTCATTACAAGGCGTAATGCTCTTTCGTCAAGGCCTAAATCAATCACCCGTTTATGGACACGCATCTCGTAACGCTCCCAGGTAGCAGTGCCGCCGCCGTCAGGGCCGCGACGTGTGGTAACCCGCAGTTTTTTCGTAGGCAGTGGAATGGGACCTTTCATATCTACTCCGGTCTTTTCAGCGATATCGTTTATATAGCTGCATACTTCGTTAATCTTATTGATATCAGCGCTTGCTAATTTTATTCTTGCTTTCTGCATTTTACTTCATGAAAACCGTTTGCTTCCCATGATCTACCTCATGAAAAAAATCATGCTTTTTTAACTAAGTCTATACACATACCTGCTGCAACAGTTGCTCCTGAATCCCTTATCGCAAATCTTGACATTTGCGGAATTTCAGAGCTTTTTTCTATTACCATCGGCTGGACAGGTTTAAATTTGACAATCGCAGCATCTCCATTTTTGATAAAGTCAGGGTTTTCTTTCATAACTTCACCAGTTGCAGGGTTAAGCTGCTTTTCAATAGCTGTTATCTGACATGCAATCTGTGCTGTATGAATATGGAATACAGGCGCATAACCAACAGTAATTACGGTTGGATGATTTAAAACAACAATTCTTCCTGTAAATTCTGTTGCAACAGTTGGCGGATTGTCAGAAGGCCCTAATACATCGCCTCTTGCAATGTCTTTCTTCTGGATTCCTCTAACGTTAAATCCAATATTGTCACCTGGACCTGCTTGTTGCATTTGTTCGTGGTGCATCTCGATAGTTTTAACTTCGCCACTAACACCTTTTCCTTCTCTTCCAGGCATAAATGTTACCTTATCGCCAATTTTCATAACGCCGGTTTCAACTCTGCCAACAGGAACTAATCCGATACCGGTGATGTTATAAACATCCTGGACCGGAAGCCTAAGCGGTAGATTGGTTGGTTTGTCAGGCTCTTTAACTTTATCCATCGTTTCCATTAATGTGCCTCCAGTAAACCAAGAGAGCTTATCTGATTTTTTGAAAACATTATCGCCTAGTAAAGATGCGATTGGAATGAAAGGCACTTCATCAGTTTTATAACCCACAGATTTTAACAGGCCTGTAACTTCGGTTTTTACTTTTTCAAAAGCTTTTTGGTCATAATTTTTCGTGTCCATCTTGTTAACAGCGATAATAAGCTGGTTTACGCCAAGAGTCCTGGACAAAAAAACATGTTCTTTAGTCTGTGCCTGAACGCCGCTGTTTGCATCAACAACCAAAACGCCAACGTCTGCCTGAGCAGCGCCGGTGATCATGTTTTTGATAAAATCTTTGTGGCCAGGCGCGTCAATTATAGTAAAATAATACTTTGGTGTTTCAAATTTCTTATGAGCAAGGTCGATTGTAACACCTCGTTCACGCTCTTCTTTTAGGTTGTCCATAACAAAAGCAAACTCAAAACCGCCTTTGCCAAGCTCCTCGGCCTTTTCTTTTAATTTTCTCATGGCTTGTTCATTAATATTGCCAGAATCATATAATAATCTTCCAACAGTTGTTGATTTACCATGATCTACATGTCCAATAAAAACAATATTTATATGTGGTTTAGCAGTTGCCATATTTAATACCCTCCATATTCATTTTTTAATTATAAATTATCAATATTAGAAATTTTGTTTTCTTTATAAAGGTTTTGATTTTATTTATTTTGTTTTTTGACGGGAAAGATTGACAAATAATAATGTCAAATTCTATGCCGTTTTATATGCGTGATGTGCCAACTGGATTAGTAGTTTTATAGATGTTTAAAGCTAGCATATCATTTCCGAGAATACTACCTTCATAATTTGTCTCATGAAATTCTGTTCGTTCTTTCAAAGTTCTATACCAACTAAATTTTAGTGTTGCTGTTTTTAGTTCACTGATACAACAAAACGCAAATACTGGTAATTCATAGGCAGAATGAATTATTTCGTAAAAGAAATGGTCAACCATAAGGGCCATTCCAGTGGCGATAGTAAAAGGCGTACTCCAAAAAGATTCTTTTTTCAGTTTTTTTATTCCTATTTGGGTTTAATACCCCGCAGCTTGCTGCGTTAGTTTATTAAACTCAAATTTGTTCTTTTCTTTTATGGAAACTAAATATGCTTGTCATTGTAGTTATAGGATTCGGTACCATATGGTTTTTGTTAT